>JBAXQU010000038.1:0-28026 GCA_037131555.1 Bacteroidota bacterium | reverse complement strand
AAATAACAGTGATAAATCAGTTAAAACGGTCAACGTTATTTAGGCATTGACTTTCCTAAATCCTAAATCCCCATTCCCAAATCCCAAATCCTAAATCCTACATCTAACATTCACCTTCTACTTTTCAACAATCATTCTCCATCACACAAAATACCCTACCTTTGAACCTCAAAAATCAGGAAAAACCAAAGCGTGAAGCAAACAAATTATTTAGAAGAACTCAACCCTATTCAACGCGAAGCTGTCGAGTGTACCGATGGAGCAGTGATGATAATTGCAGGTGCAGGTTCCGGAAAAACAAGAGTACTAACCTATCGAATAGCCCATTTGATGAAAAAAGGTGCCGACCCATTTGGCATACTTGCACTCACGTTTACCAACAAAGCTGCTCGCGAAATGAAAGAGCGTATCGCAAAAATAGTCGGCGAAAACGAAGCTAAAAATCTTTGGATGGGTACGTTTCACTCAGTGTTTGCTCGTATTCTACGAGTCGAAGCCGAAAAATTAGGCTACCCCAGCAATTTCACCATTTACGATACCGATGATTCCAAAAGCTTAATAAAATCAATCTTGAAAGAACAAGGTTTAGATGATAAAATCTACAAACCAAGCATCATCCTCAACCGTATCTCCACAGCCAAAAACAATCTCATTTCGGCCTCAGCTTACCTTAGCAATAAACAGATACAAGAGGAAGACCGCCAAGCCGTCAAACCAAAAATGGGAATCGTCTATCAATTGTATGCCAATCGTTGTTTCAAAGCCGGAGCCATGGATTTTGACGATTTATTGTTCAACACAAATGTCTTGCTACGCGATTTTCCGAAGGTTTTGCACAAGTATCAACATAAATTTAAATACATTTTGGTAGATGAGTACCAAGACACTAATTTCTCGCAATATGTAATTGTCAAACAGCTAGCCGCAGCATTTCGCAACATTTGCGTAGTAGGCGATGATGCACAAAGCATTTATTCGTTTCGTGGAGCCAGCATCCAAAACATTTTGAATTTCGAGAAAGACTATCCCGAATTGAACACCTTTAAACTCGAGCAAAATTACCGTTCCACAAAGAACATTGTAGGAGCAGCCAACTCCGTAATAAAAAACAATAAAGAACAATTAAAGAAAAACAGTTTTAGTGCCAATGCCGATGGCGAATTAATAAAAGTTGTTCGTACCGAAAGCGACAATTCCGAAGGAAGCTATGTTGCTCATTCCATATTCGACACCAAGATGAATGAACAAGCTCACAACCGCGAGTTCGCCATCTTATATCGAACCAACGCTCAAAGCCGCGCAATGGAAGAAGCCTTGCGAAAACAAAACATCGATTACCGCATTTATGGTGGCGTTTCGTTTTATCAGCGCAAAGAAATTAGAGATTTGTTAGCATATTTCCGCCTTACCATTAATAATAATGATGAAGAATCACTCAAACGAATTATTAATTATCCTACAAGAGGCATTGGCGATACCACAATCGATAAAATAGTGGTGGCCGCCAACGATCATAATATTAGTCTTTGGAAAGTAATCGAAAATATCAATGAATTTGAAATTGGATTGAACTCAGGCGCTAAAACAAAGGTGGACGAATTTGCAACCATGATTAAAAGTTTTTCCGCCATGTTGCATACCCAAAATGCTTATGATTTAGGTCAACACATCGCTGTACACTCTGGTATTTTGCGCGATTTATATGCTGATAAAACACCTGAAGGAGTAAGCCGTCACGAAAACATCCAAGAGCTTTTAAATGGTTTAAAAGAATTTTCAGAAAGCCAGATTCAATTGCCTGACGACATTACCGACTTGGATGAAGAAACGGTTGATTTTAATCAAAACAAAGAAGAAGAAATAGAAAACTATGAATTAAAAATTGAACCGCTTTTTCAAAATGAAGAGATTGTAAAACAAACAATAGCCAACACCTTAGAACCTACTTTAAACATATTCATGCAAGACATCGCCTTAATGACCGACTCCGATAAAAAAGGCGAAACCGAAGAGGACCGAAACAAAGTAACCTTGATGACCATTCACTCCGCAAAAGGACTAGAGTTCAAATACGTTTATATTGTAGGTCTTGAAGAGAATCTTTTCCCTTCGCAAATGGCACTTACCGATAGAGCTGACTTGGAAGAGGAACGAAGATTATTTTACGTAGCCCTCACCAGAGCCGAAAAAAGAGTAACACTCACCTACTCCACCTCACGCTACAAATGGGGAAACCTTATCTACAGCGAGCCTAGCCGATTTATTGAGGAACTGGATGAAAAATTCATTGAATTACCCTCCGAAAAATCAAGTGGCCTATTTGGAATGGAAGATTATGCTTCAAAACCTAAACTTCGAACAGGAAAACCCAAAGAAACTTTTGTACAACGCCCTGTCATTGGGAAAAAACTTGTCAAAGTAAATTCTGCTCAAAAAACATCTACCGATTTTGACACCGAAAGCCTAAGAAGTCTTCAGGTGGGAATGCAAGTCCTACACGATCGATTTGGGAACGGAAAAGTTATTAGTATGGAAGGTGCATTCCCCAATAATAAAGCAACTGTTTTTTTCGAAGGTGTAGGCCAAAAACAATTACTCATAAAATTCGCAAAACTTTGGATTGTAGGGTAACCTATTTACGTTTCAACATTTCTAACTTAAAGACATAAACAAAATCAAAAAAATAATATATCGACTTTTATTGCTACTAGTTGGCAATAAAATAAAAACACGACCACGTAATATAAAAGTATCTAGAAACCTAAAATCGTTCTACGATTTTAAATCTTCATTAATTGATGGAACCAATTTCGACTTTAATACTCTCCGAGGCAAAAAGGTATTAATTGTCAACACAGCTTCTAAATGTGGTTACACCCCTCAATTCCGCGAATTGCAAGAACTTCAAGAAAAAATGAAAGGCAAACTCATCGTACTTGGATTCCCATCAAACAATTTTAATGAGCAAGAACTCGATTCAAACGATGAGATAGCCGAATTTTGTCAAATTAATTACGGTGTAAACTTTCAGATGTTTTCTAAATCAGAAGTTATTGGGAAGAATCAAAATCCTTTATTTCATTGGCTTTCGAATAAAGAATCAAATGGATGGAACGACCAAGCACCAACATGGAATTTTTGCAAATATCTTATAAATGAAAGGGGAGAATTAACCAATTTCTTTTCTTCATCTGTTAGTCCTTTGAGCAAGGCATTATTAAAATCGATAGATTAAGGCAAAGTTAATTTTATCAACATTTCGTCACATCATGCAACCTTTCCAGACATATTCAAGTCTTTAAGTTAGATAATTTTTAACCAAACCTAAATTATCTAGTTATTTTTATATACATTTGCACACATAAAATTTAGAATTATGAAAAAAATTATTCTTACTAATCTTTGTATCCTGTGCCTTTCAATGCACATGTTTGGTACAAATTATAATTCAACCAATTCAGGTACCTCGCTTTGGAGTTCTGCTTCATCATGGATTTCTGTCCCTGGTGGAGTCCATGCAGTTCCAACAGCTAGCGACAATGTAACTATTCTTGCTGGACACACTGTTAAAATAGGAGCTGCAGGTGCTGTGTGTAATAACCTCACTGTAGATGCTACTGGGAATTTACAATTTTTAGGAGCATTAATATTATCTGTAAGCGGAAACTATACACTCACTGGTTCTGAAGTTGGCGCAACTGGACAAATCACATTTACTGGAACAGGGACAACTATTACTGTTACAGGGACTGTTGCTGCCAATGTTAAATATCGATTCACCAATTCAAGAACAATTGCTGCAACATCTGTTATTTCAAAAGTTGGGCAAACCATCTTGGATGCGGGTGTTACCGTGAATAATCTTGGTAATTACAGCATGACATCTTTTGCAACTACAACTACTTCACAATGGACCAATACTGGTTCTCTTACTTTAAACATCAATGGATTCATGCCAACAGGTTCTGGAATTTTTGATGCATCTCCTGTAGGAAACACTGTAACCTTAGCCTTTAGTAATGGTTTCCTTCCTCCTACGCCTTCTGGTTATTCAATTCTTATTGTTTCAGGTTCTGGAACAAAAAAACTACAACAAAATGAGGTTGTAGCGAGTAACTTAACAATTAATACTGGAAGTACATTGAGCGCGAATGGATTTAATTTAAGTGTAGGCGGTAATTGGGTAAAGAATGGTTCCTTCACTGCAAGTGTGGGCAAAGCAGTATCTTTTTCTGGCTCTTCTGCTCAAACTCTCTCTGGTGTTGGAACAACCACATTCGAACAACTTACAATTGCAAATACAAGCGGAGGAGTTTCTGTAAGCAGCGGAGCATACATCATCAATGATGTACTTACAATCTCTTCAGGTGATTTCAACTCGAACAACAACTCGTTCACCTTGATATCAAATGCAACTAATACTGCACGGATAGCACCTGTTTGTCCAACCTGCCATATATTTGGAAATTTTATTGTTGAGCGATATATAACAACTAGAGACACAACTTGGGCTGATTTATCGTCTCCAGTGCAAGCTTCAACTTTTATCGATTGGAACAATGAATTGCCAGCCATCAGCTATACCAATTCGCCTCCGAATGCTGTTCCTACACAATTCACATGGAGTGAATCCGCTAACAATTACGTTGCTGTTACTTCTCCTGCAACTGCTCTAACTCCGGGCAAAGGATTTGAAGTTTTTTTATCTGGTAATTTTTCTTATGCTAACTTACCAAATACAACTTTAACTACAGTTGGTGTTCCTAATTTTGGTGACAAGAATCTTAGTAGCTTAATCTCTTACACTGCACCTTACCCAAGTGGTAGTTCTAATTTAGTGGGGAATCCATTTGCATCAAGTATTTCTTGGGATTTGGTTTATGCAGCTTCCTCCCATCTCGACCCTACTTATGATGTATTCGATTTTTTTGCTGGTTCGTACGTTAATCATACTTTATTAGAAGGGCCTTCAGGTTATATTGGTTCTACGCAAGGCTTCTGGGTATATACTACTGGAGCATCACCAAGTTTAATTATTCCAGAGTCGGCTAAAACAACCGCTACTAATAGTGATTTAAGAACAGTTGCAACTCAACAGTTTTTTACTCTTAAACTTTCTAATGCAGAGAACAAAAACACTTATTCTCATATTTTAAAAATAGGTGCATCATCTGATGCCACTGATGGTTTCGATATTGGAAAAGACCATTGGTTTAGAGAAAGTCCGATTAAAGCTGCGCCTAGCATTTACACTTCAATTGATGGTAACAAATCCGTTATAAACATTTTCAATTCGAATGATGAAAACTATGATATGCCTTTCACTGCTTTAGCTGGTGTTTCTGGATATTATAAAATTGAAGCAAAAGGTTTTGAATTACTAGGCGATTATACTTGTATTAAACTTGAAGATAACTTGCTGAATAAAATAATTGATTTGAAGGCAGAACATAGTTATACCTTTACATTAAACACTACTGACAATGAAGATCGTTTTGTCTTACATTTCAGTAAGAGTGGAAACTGTAAATCAATTTCTTCTAATTCAAATTTATCTACCGTTGAAAACCAAACGGAAGTTTTACAAGCATCAAATGGAAATATTATCAATTTCAATTTAGGAGAAACAACAAACACTAGCATCTCTGTGACTGATCTTCTTGGCAGAACCATTGTTGAAACAAAAAATATTGCAGCTTATAACCAGACCTATAATGTAAATCTACCTGAATCATTCAGTGGATTCTATTTATTGAAAATAGATTCAGAAAAAGGCAGTATTATAAAGAAATTTGTAAAAAAATAATTAATAATAATTGATTTTGTTTAACCGAATAATCTAACAATCATGAGAAAAAAAGTAATAAAACTATCGCTAATTATTGCCCTAATTGTATCTCCTCTTTTAATATCCAACTCCTTTGCAGGAATGGGTGGTGGCGGAGGTCATTCACGCCCATGTGGAGGAGCATTTCCTCCATGTCCTGTACCCTTAGATGGCGGTGTTAGTTTGCTCCTATTAGCTGGAGCTGCTTATGGTGGAAAAAAAATATACAATCACACAAAAAAGAATCCCTCATAAGGGATTCTTTTATTTAAGTTATAAATGAATTTTTCATTTATTAAGAATCCTACAGTTCGATTTCTTTTTTTCATTTTCCTCTTTTACGTTTCTTGGTATTGCATTTACAATCTATGGTTACATCCTATGGAAACCATGGATATGTTTGTTATCGACAAATCTATTGCTGTTAGTAAATGGATATTGGAACTTTTCAACTACAATGTATTTACAGGTGAAGATCGATTAATTGGAATTGATGGGAGCGGAGGATTATGGGTTGGAGATAATTGCAACGGGATAGCCATGTTTGCCTTATTCAGTGGATTCATCGTTGCTTACAAAGGCAATTGGAAATTAAAAATTGTGTACATCCTAATTGGTATATTATTCATCGAACTGTTGAATATTTTTCGCTTAGTTGGTTTGTCTATTCTTGATATTCATAGTAGAGCTTGGACCGAATTCAACCATACTTACACCTTCACGATCATCATCTATGGATTTATTTTTTTACTATGGATACTTTGGGTAAACAAATTTTCGAAAAAAGCCGTAGGTAACTAAACTTTAACATTAAATATTCTCGAAAACCTAATCTTCTTCTAGCGATTTCGTGTTCGAATAAGACTTCCATTTAGCAATTACTGTTTTCATATCTTCTGGTAATTCCGAATCGTAGTGAAGATATTTTCCCGACACAGGATGATTAAAGCCTAGCGATTTTGCATGCAAAGCATGTCGTGGTAACAAGGCAAAACAATTTTCTACAAATTGTTTATACTTTGCAAATGTGGTTCCTTTCAATATGCGATCACCTCCATAGGTTTCATCATTAAACAACGAATGACCGATATGTTGCATGTGAGCTCGAATTTGATGTGTTCTACCTGTTTCTAATTTGCATTCTATCAAACTTACGTATCCAAATCTTTCCAACACTTTATAATGAGTTACAGCGTGTTTGCCAAACTCGCTATCAGGAGGAAAAACGTCCATCTTTTTTCTATCTTTCAAATGTCGTCCTATATTACCAATCACAGTACCTTCTTCTTCTTGAAAATCACCCCACACCAAAGCAATGTATTTACGGTCCATGTTTCTGTCGAAAAAATCTTTAGCCAATCGAGTCATCGCTTGCTCAGATTTTGCAACAACCATGATGCCTGATGTATTTTTATCAAGACGATGCACCAAGCCTGGTCGTTGGTTCTCAACATTTTTTTCAGTTGTGCTTTTAGTTTTATCCTGAACCGAGGTTCTCGTTTTGGGATTTGGTAACTTTTGGAAATGGTATACCAATGCATTAACTAGTGTGCCAGTGTAATTACCATATCCAGGATGAACAACCATTCCTGCATTCTTATTAATCATTATTAAGTCATCGTCTTCGTAAACAATGTCGATGGGAATGTTCTGTGGAATAAGTTCTATTTCACGAGGTGGATGAGCAAAAACAACTGTTATTACATCATTTGGTTTTACCTTATAATTTGACTTAACAGGTTTTTCGTTAACCAAAATATTACCATTTTCTGCTGCCTGTTGTATTTTACTTCTCGTGGCATTTTCTATTCTATTGGTGAGAAAAACATCTACACGAAGTAGTCCTTGTCCTTTATCTACAACTACTCTGTAATGTTCGAATAATTCCTGATCTTCTTGTTCATCCAGCACTTCATCATCCTCTTCCCTCATTTTATAATCAGTAATTACTTATTTTGCTTTTATAAATTTTTGTATTGAAACACATCCTTCATTTTGTAACCTAACAAAATAAACACCTTCGGAAAGATTTGAAATATCAATAAACTCCGTAGTTGTAGATTTCCCTTCCACAATTGTTCTTCCTACCAAGTCCATTATGGTAAACGAGACTTTAGAATTTGATGCTAAACTATTATTCTGAAAATACAGTCGATCATCTGCAGGGTTAGGATAAATTAAAAATTCCGAATCTATTTTCTTTATTTCATTCACACCAACAAATTCGGCAGCAGAGCCAAACACAGCACGCATCATCAAGGTGCCTGGGTAGGGCGATGTATACCAAGTTCCTGTGGTGTTATAAAAAACTTTATCCGAGTGGTTGGTGCGTTTATCAACTCCTACGTTTAAAAACTGATTGGTGTTTTGCAAGAAACCAACATAGAAAGTAGAAGCGGAAAGAATAATAGGATGTGATAAATAATAACGAATAAAATGGTCGGGGCCGTATTGTGCCGAATCGTAATTGGGTGAAAGCGGTGGATTAATATTATCCGAATAAAGAACATGTGAGTCATCAGGTTGTCCTGCACCATTGTCTGCCCAAACTTTCATTACTATTGAATACAAACGCGCATCATTCCAAAGCGGATTAAAATAAATATCAATACATCTTAAAGTATCGAGTATGGTTGAAGTGAATTGTTGAGCAAGTTCGCCCACTGTCATGGATGTTCCACCAAGTGCAAATGCACTTTCTGCGGAGCCGTCATCATAGGCATAGTAATTCGAAAATTTTTGTACCATTCGAATAGTATCGTTACGTGTATTAATATCACCACAAGAAAGAATTTGTTCAAATGTACAGTTTGTAGGATTTGTTAATAAAGGAATAGGTTGTGGGAAGTTGTAGTTATGATCTAAGAAATTTCCAATCACGGAAAACGGATCAACGGAAAGTGACTGCCCCAGAAGGCTCAGCGGTACACCAAAGCCATAAAAGTTACTTTTCCAAGTTATTGTGTGCCCAATAGAATCATTATTTCGGAATAAATAAGTGAATTGATCTCTCATGTAAGAAGTATCATAATGATTCCAAGGCATGGATGTATAATTTTTCAACATTGATGGTAAATCATATATAAATGAAACATCTGACAATACCGTGTCGCGTCTATTTCTCTTGTCTTTCAGATAAACTTCGTCTATATTCCATTGGTCACCATTGCCACTGAGTGTTGCCCAGTTTCGAAATCGAAATTGAAAGCCTCCTTTTAGAAATGCCGTGTCGGATACAGGCAACATCACAAAATGCCAACTGCTATCGTTGGTTGCAAGAGGATATCCATTGTGCGCCCATTGATGACACCATACAACCGAATCGTATGGTTTTGCGTAATCCATTATTTGAGCAATGGAATCGTAAGTAGAAGCAACCACATAAGACATGCTTACTGAATCGAAACGATACAAGGTATCGGTGATGAATGTGGTATCGTGAAGGGTTTTATACGCATGCGTTTTTCTTCCAAATTCGACAATCAACGAATCGGCCGATTCGGGTGCATTTCCTCTTCCTTGAGGTTGATAATAAAAACTCAACCATATATTCTTTAGCGTTGTGTCGCTAAGGTCGATTCGTTTTGAAGTGAGCATATCTGCTTTTCCACTTGTGTATTGATTTGCAAGAAAATTATACGGATAACCATGTTCGTTCACTCCATCGAAGGTAGCTACACCTATAGTTGGAGGTGCTATGGGATAATCGCGATTGATAAAAACATAATTATCGAGCCAAAGACTGGTATCAGGAAATGGACCAGGTTTCGAGAAATCATCTAATATTCCGTTCTGTCCCAAAGTAAGCGTATCCGAAATGGATGGTTTTACAGGAGCTGACTTTTGATTTTTTATCTCTTTCCATTTTTGCAATAGAATGGGATTTGTATTTAATGGCACTTCTATCAAACCTTGCGAAAACATTAGATTTGATAATAGCACAGCCACGACTGCCATTGCGAATTTATTGATCATAATTCTCTTCATCTTTTGAATTTGTTGCTACAGTATCAACGGGATTAGCTGGTATTTTATTGTGGTCGGTGGTAAAAAACAAATCGATGGTTGCTCCCATCTTAATTGATTTATCCTTTCCGCATTTAGGAGATTGGCGATAAAGTTTGGCAATGAGCGAATCTTTTGGTTCGTCAAAAGTGATGGCTCCTGCCGATAAGGATGCATCAGCCAAACGTTCTATGGCTTCTCTCCGAGATAAGCCGTATAAACATGGTATTCCTACCTCTTCATCGCTCAACCCTTTGCCTACTATCAAATTCACTACTGTACCTTTTGCTATTGATGTTCCTTGAGTTATTCTTTTTCCTTTTGCCAATTGGTCTAATACACAATTTGCACATTGGTCGGGAATAAATTTCACTTTCCCCAACTTTAACCCATAAGTGGTGAGCATTGCTTGCGCTTGGCGCAATGATCGATCGACAAGCTTTGGCATCACCACGGATGGAGGCATTACCGAATTGACATAAAGATAAATGGTTCTTCCGTCTTTCACCTCTGCATCTGGTTCGGGCTCTTGTTTTATCACCGAACCAATTGGTGATTTGGTATCGTAAATTGAATCAACTACTAGGTATTTCACGTTTTTGTCGGATACAAACTTATCCAAGTCGGCAAGTTTTACGCCTGTAAAATTAGGTACTTTTATCATTTTTCCATGGCTGGTATATGATGCCAGCCAAAGGGTAACAATCAAACAAATGACTCCAATAAATAGCAAATAAAGAAACACATGTTTCAAAAACGTTTTGCTTTTTATAAAATTGAACATCCCTTATTCCTTTGGTATTATAGATAATAATAAGGTTACGAATGTACGGTTTTTTTACAATCATTCTGTTTGTAAATATCCAAATCCAAGCTAATTTTATTTCGCTTTGCTTCCAATTTATCGCTTATCTTTGATTTACAAGAAATCTCTTTTTTGAAAAAAAATTTATGGAAACTTATATTTCGATACTTAGGGGAATAAACGTGAGTGGGAAAAACCGAATTAAAATGGACGAATTAAAGCAAGTTTATCTTGATTTGAAGTTCAAGAACTGCGAAACTTATATACAAAGTGGCAATGTAGTATTTCAATACAAAGAAGCAGATGTGCTTGCTTTGGGAAAATTAATCTCAAAAAAAATCTCTTCGCATTTTGGTTTTGACATACCTGTTTTGGTGATAGGAGTTGATGATTTTAAATCCATCGCCCTTCAAAATCCGTTTGTGAATTTGCGAAGCGAAGACCTCTCCAAACTTCATGTCACTTTTCTTGCTGACCAAGCCGAAACCTCCAATTTGGAAAAGTTACGAGAAGTAAATAGTGGCAAAGACGAATTCGATATTCAGGGGAAAGCGATTTACCTTTTTTGCCCTGATGGATATGGAAATACCAAACTAAGCAATAATTTTTTCGAATCGAAATTAAAACAAACAGCTACCACCCGAAATTGGAAAACGGTGAACGAGCTTCTAAGAATTGCTGAAATCTTCTAACGTCTTCGAACTCGACACAGTTTATTGAACAGACCTGCTTAATGATTTGCAAAATAACTTTATGAACTCCTTTAGGTGCTTTATGAACTCCTTTTTTTGCTAAATGAACTCCTTTACCCTCTTTATGAACTCCTTTTTTTGCTAAATGAACTCCTTTGCCTTCTTTTTGAACTCCTTTTTTTACTAAATGAACTCCTTTGCCCTCTTTATGAACTCCTTTTTTTGCTAAATGAACTCCTTTGCCCTCTTAATGAACTCCTTTAGGAACTTTATGAACTCAAAAAGTAATATCTTAATAAGAGGAGGGTTCAATTTGTTAAAAATGGAAGCAGTTAGTATTCGTTTTTACCTTTCGCCAAGCTTTTTTACCTTTTTTATTAGTTAAGGTTCTTGTCTTTTTCCAATTGGGCATCCAATTTTGTCTTGCTAAACTCAATCTTTGTTCACCAGATTTGGACGGAAGCAATGCTTTTTTATTTTCTTCTATTTGCTTTTTGAATTCATCATCAGCCAATTTTTGATATTTATGACAAGGGCAATTCGGGTTTCGAGGGTCGTTCAAGGCATATTTTTGTTGAATGCTATCTTTCGGAGCGTTGGCCTTGGTAACTATTGGAATAATAAACAACCACAGACCAATAAGGAGGCTCGGAATAACAAGCATCATGTTCGTTTTCATCTTCGCCTCCTTATCTTTCTATGATTAATTCATTACGATTTCGATTTCACAATCGAAATTCTGTTGCTACCACTCCATGTTTTGTATTCGTTGGTGTAGTACAAATAAGCAGATGAAGCTGGAGCATCGTAGTCGCCTGGCATTTCTGCTTTCAAATCGAGGTTAATTTCCTTCACCGCATTAGGTGCCAAGCAACGGTAATAAATGGCAATATTATTTCCAGAAATTTCGTAAAAATCAAATACTTTTTTCTCTTGCATTTCTTTCAATTGCCATGGTTGCACGGTGAAACCTGCTGGTATTCCAAGTATCGCCATGGTGCTTGGCACACCTTTATTTTCTTTGTTTGTGATGGTGGCGTTCATCCTCACGGTTTCGCCCACCTTCGCTGTTTTGGCTGATAAACGAGTGGTGAACCCAATGGCGCATTCTTTATTACTTGTTGGCAACGAAGTGTTCCAACTCACCGAAACAGAATATGGCAAAGGTGTTTTGGCTCCAAAGTATTTTACTTTCAAACGGTGGTCGCCCTCACCTTTAATATACTGTTCGATTTTATCAATCACCAATTCATTTTTTTCACCTGCCTTATATTCTTTATCGGCTACTCGTTTGCCATCCACAAATATCGCAATAGTTCCACCTTCATTTGTTCTTTTACTTGCTTTTGCATATTCAGTCAAAGCTTTCAAGGCAAGTATGGTGCCTTGTGTATTTCCAAATTCGCCATATCCATTGCGCGATGCTACAATGTATTTTACCCCATTGGCCAATGCACTCGCATCTTTTGTTCCGGATTTGATGATTGCCAACACTGCCAGCGAAGAAGTTTCAATACTTAACGATTGGCCAGTGGAATAAGTGATGCTATGTTCGGTACCTGTCCAACTACCATTTTTATCTTGCTTCGAAATCAGGAGTGTTAATGCTTCATCGGCTTTAGCATTTTCTTTTAAATTGAAAGCCGAACAAGCTACCAAAGCCAATACATAAGGGTCTTTGCTCTTCATCGCATAATTGTACGCTGAGTTGAATTCTTTTTTAATATCAACGAATCCAGCTTCCGACAAGGCGTATACAATGTATGCATCTGTAATTTCTTTCCTTGCTCTTCCAAAGTTATCTAATGCTTCAGAACTTCTTTTAAATCCTCCATCTCCATCTCTTCTTGCCATTAACCAATCAGCAGTGCGTTCTACCATTCTATTATCTACTTTCTCACCAGCTTTTTTCATATCATTAAACTGCATCAAACCATAAGCAGTTAATGCTTCGTGCCCTGGGTTCGAGCCAAACCACTCGTACCCCTTGTCTTTTGTTTCGAAAGTAATCAATCGTTTATAACCTTTATCCAACAAATCAGAAGCGCGCGAAATGGTTTTATCATCTTTGCTATCCGTTGTTTTTAGGTAATCAAGTACCATCGCATTTGGATACGAACTCATTGATGTTTGTTCGAAACAACCATAAGGTTCGCGCAATATACCTTCTACCCCTTTCATTAAATCAGACACTACATTCGGATAAGCCGAAAACGATGCTTTTAACGAACCATTCACAACATCCTGAGTAGTGAATGTAAATTCTTTTTCTGCTTCTTGCCCAGAAAAAGAGGCGTTTACAGGAAAACCCTTAGGCGCTATTTTTATTGTTTGTGTAAACCCATCACCCAGTCCACACGATTTAAATTTGATTGTAAAATCACCATACCCTATTTTATCCAATACCTTATAATCAAGATAAATTGTTTTTGCTTTACCAGGCATGATGGTTTGAACACTAGGAATTTCTGAGATTGCTTTTAATCCATCAGGAGATGAAACCGTGATAAATCCGCCTAAAGGTTTGTTCGTATTATTTTTCAAAGTTAATGGTATCGACACATTATCTTCGGTAGCCACTTCTACAGGCACTTTGACACTCATAGCAAATGGCAATTGTGTGAAAATAGTTTTCTCTACTCTTCCAATAGTACCATCAGAAGCAATACCTTCCACTGTGGTGCGAAACGAAGTAATATCATCGCTTGCATAGAACTCAATGGTTTTTGTACCACTTTTATCTACCTCAACGTTCGGGTTCCAGTAAATTGTATTTCTGAAATCGGTTCTATTTTCAACCACTTGTTCTTTTTCATATACAGGCGCAGCAAACTGACGTGCTCTGTAATAAATAGGAGCTGCTACCACTTGCTGCACTTGCTCCTTTTCGTCCATTTCATTCACGTTTCCTGCTATCGCATCCTGCATTTTGAATCTTGCATCTCTATTGTCTTTCAACACCAATGCATTCTTCGCTTTTCCTTCTGCATTTTTATTATTCGCCTCTTTAGTTGCAATCGCATCTATATTTTGCTTTTTACCTTCATGCTTTGCATTTCCCAACATCATTCGTTTCGCTCTTTTGTCAGCCACTTTCTCTACATCCACTATATTCACAGCTGCTAAATTTTCTTCTCGTGCCACCATAGCCGGAATATTTTTTTGCATTGCAGCCATCTGTGGCATATCTTCAGCTCTGCCCGGTCCTGCGTTGTAATATCCATAGTATCTATAATTAGAAGGGTATAAGTAATACACATTATTATCGCCATATTGAGTTAAACTTTGCACTTGCGCTGTGTACGAAGCCTTTGACAAAGACAGGCTGACAGGAGTGCTTAAATCTAATTTATTAAAAATAAATTTACCACTTTCATCTGTTTGGTATTCGGCACCACCAGCTATTTTTATTTTGGTTTCTGAAATCGGTTTGCTTGTAGTTGCATCCAATACAATTCCTGAAACTATTGCTCTTTCGCTTTGATATGCCACTGCGGGATACGTTTCATTCATAATTTTTTCCCAAGTAAATCGTCTCCATCCCGAAGTCATTAATAGATAATCAAGCGCCATATCTGCCTTTGGTTCTTTTGAATTAAAGTAAAAAGAAGGCTCTTCTATTTTATCCTTAATATCCTGTTGCAACAACAACTGAGATAAAATATTTCCCGATTTATCATCAGCAAATGCAAGTAATTGATCATTTACCACCGACATCGAAAGATTTGCAGGCATTGGCATTCCGCGTTCGTCTTTCACAGTCAATTTCATTTTTACTTTTTCTCTTGGCAAGTATTTTTCTTTATCCGTTTCCACAGTAATGGCAAGTTGTTTGTGTTTATTTACAAACACCATACGCTCAGCACGTGCAATTCCTTTCGAATCAAATAAAGTAATTTGCGAAACACCAATTGGGAAATTCGAAGTTGGGAATACAATCTTATTCATTCCTTTCTTTGCATTAATAGAGGTTGAATAATATATCTTTCCTCTAACTTGTGCTACCAAAGCCAATTCTTCTGTTTCTGTTGTATTAATGTTTACAACCACTTCCGAAGATTGAGAATTATCAATGTTGATTATATAACCTCTTGGCAAAGCATCTTGCAAGGAAAATGTTTCGGTTATTCCAACCGGTTTTAGTATCTTAACAATGTACTTTTCATTTAATTTTGGAGTAATCTTAAATGAGCCCATCCCCTGATGAAAACTACTAAATGAAGCTATTTTCATTCCATTTTGATTCTCTACCACACCTTCAACATCTGCAGGTTTATTAAATTCATTCAATGCGCGAAAAGCAACGTTTGTTTCCAAATTGTTCACTAAATCACCTCCTTCAGGAAACAAATCAAGTTTAATTTTATTCAATACAATTGGGATTGATCTTGATACACTCTCTGTACTCCCATTATAATCAATCATTACATTCAACAATCCATCACTTGTTTTCAATTCCTTTGGAAGGTTAAAGTGAATGTATTTAATCCCTAAATCATCTGTTTCTTCCTCTTTTGTAAGTAAAGGCGCACCATTAAGATTAGCGACAAATTTCACTTTGTAATTCGATAAGGGTTTGTTTTCATTGGTATTCAATTCCAACTTTGCTATTACCTCATCACCTGCTCCAAAAGCCTTTCGTTCAAAATCAAGTTTCATTTTCAAATTGGGCAACACCACATCTTGCACTTGCAGTTCTTTTTCGAACACCGTTGATTCTCCGTCATTTTTCATCCAATTGGTATATGCTCTCACTTTGTACAATCCACCTAAGGCTTCTTTATCGAGCATAAAATCGCCTGCTGCAATACCATTCTTCGCGATGATATTGATTGATTTTTCAATCGTTCCTTTTGGATTTAATAATTCCACATGTAGAATATCACTCTTCGAGCTTGGCTTCATCGTTTGTGCATCTCTTACAAATGCACCTAACCACACATTGTCTCCGGGTTCGTAAAACGGTTTATCAAACTGAACATAGATGCGATCCTCTGGTAATTTTTCGTTGAAAGAACTTAATTTCTTTTTCAACATTCGAATAAAATCATTGTCCTGCGCTAAATCATAATAACTCGTAGGAGTAATAAATGCTAGTAATG
This sequence comes from Bacteroidota bacterium, assembly GCA_037131555.1. GTDB lineage: Bacteria > Bacteroidota > Bacteroidia > 2-12-FULL-35-15 > 2-12-FULL-35-15 > 2-12-FULL-35-15. Next base: position 11,595 of record JBAXQU010000038.1, on the reverse strand, counting down.
CTACCATGGCCAAACTCAAAAGTGAAATTGGCAAAACCTTGTTGTTTTTTAAATTTTTCATTGTTTATCAATTTTTAAAAGTGAATACTTAAACTGTTTTGATAAAGAGATGCAACAACATTTTAAATTCCATAAATCAAATAAAAATTATTTTTTTAGTCACGCTATGAGGTTACTAGATAAGACGCATAACAAAGTTCATTGTTGCGATTTTCAAAGAAGAAGAAAGATTAATTAATTTGAGATGAGGTAATTTACTTAATGAGGGAAATGTTACCGATTTGTTTTCTTGTATTGCCGTCTATCCATTCGCATTCGATGCGATAAACATAAACATCCATTTGAACAAATTGATCTTGGTATTTCCCATTCCAACCTTTTGTTTTATCGTCCGATTCGTAAATGAGTTCTCCCCATTTGTTGAAGATTTGCATTTTAATGGTTTTGATATTTGTACCATAGGCTAGAAAAACATCGTTGATGCCATCACCATTCGGACTAAAAGCATTCGGAATATATAATTCGTTTCCACCATTTAAAACAACAATGGTAACATGATCGGAACTCACACACTGATTGGTATCGGTACCAGTAACCGTAAAAGTTGTGGTTACGGTAGGAGAAGCAATCGGGTACGGACAATAATAACAACTTAAACTTCCGTAACTCCACTCATAAGTAGCTCCACCTGTAGCGAAGAGTGGCACTACTATTCCCGATTGAATAATCGTATCGTTGTTGATGATATTGATAGTGGGATTCGGATAAACAACTGCTAAAACGGTGTCGTAAAAGGTACCACAACTATTCGTTCCTACTTCATAATAATAAGTAGAAACTGTTGGCGCCACAGTGATGGATTGGCTTGTACTTGTTGCTCCTCCCGACCATTGATAAGCGGTTGCCGGAAATGCCGTTAGTGTAATTGATTTCCCTGAACAAATATATTGTGTATCCCGTGTAACGGTTGGAATATTGCTCACATTAACAGTCATGGAATAGGTGTCAGCGCAAGTGCCGCTTATGGCTTGAACCGAATAGGTTGTTGTTATAGTCGGACTTACAGTGATGCTTGCAGTGTTAGCGCTACTTCCACCACTCCATTGATAAATGGTTCCTCCTGAAGCAGTGAGTGTAACACTTTGACCACTACAAATATTGGTTGAACCTGTTGGAGTAATCAACGCTATTGGTTGCGGTGTAACTGTTGCTGTAACTGTAGCCGCTGTTCCTTGGCAATTAGTTGCAGTTGGTGTAACAGTATAAGTAATCACCACTGGACTGCTTCCTGTATTGGTTACATTATCAGTAATGGTCGAAGTAGCCCCGTTGGTTCCATTGCTACCTGTCCAATTAAAAGTAGCACTACCAACACATGAATTAAGTTGAATACTAATTGGAGTACCCGTACAAACAATAATATTATTAGCCGTAGCATCAGGAACAGGATTCACAGTAATATTCTTAGGTGATAGACCTAATACAGTATCTCCACAAACATCAAAAATGATAGGAGTAGGAATGCTTAGTGTTGAAATATTCCCACAATAAGTTGGGCATCCTGGAATTGTTAAATCAATGGTGTCTTTTCCTGTACTTGTGCAAATTCCTGATCCCCAAGTTCCATAAGTGTCGGAACCAACAAACCAAGGGTGTGTGATGGTATAAGGAGGTACACCATAATTGGTAGTGAGTCTCAATTTCACATGGCAAGTATCCGAACAAATTGGTGAAGGATAAACATACCATTGATTTTGCGATGTTTCTATTGTATGGCCTACCATAAAGGCATTGAATGGCCATGGACTCATAGGAGTGTAGTAAATATAGTTAAAAGGAGGTGACAGCATGTAAGTACATCCGGGTGCGCCCCAATTTGTTCGGGCTAAGTAATGTGCCAAATAAAATGTTTGAACATTACACGATGGAGCAAAACAACAAGCTAAGATTGATTTTAAATCTGCCGAATCTAAATATCCATAACCTGCAGTATCAGCAACTGTTCCACCAACTGTATATATAGGTGTTGAAGCACATGGTGTAGTTAAATAGATATGACCGTCCCCCATGGAAACTGGAGGTTGTGTTTCATCTGCAAAATAACTATCAGTAACAATAAAAGCAGAAATGGTTATTTTCGCAGGAATTGTAATTTGTATACTATCATGATTAAAATTTGGCAATTCGCAAGAACCCATATAAATTGGAGGGTACATGGTATCAGGGCCAGTAACAAGGGGATCTATGGTTATTGGATAAACTCGTTCCGGAGCATTAAGCCATGAAGATGGAATTGTAATTTGTAATAAAGTCTTTTCGTTCTCCAACTTCACCGAATAAGTCGCGGAGCCAAATTTCTTTTTCGAGTCGAAATATACAGGTGTATGAAATCTAGCCACTATTTTATTATCTGGTGAGTAGATTACATATTCATCTGTGTCGATTATTGGTAATTTCGAATCATTATTTTTTTTCAAAGTATAATTTTCCGGAATGACAATTTCCTCTGAAATTACCAAATCTTGATTGTTGGTTGCAATTGGATGATTAATGATATAGTCTGTTTCTATTCTATTTTCTCCAAAAACAATCTTCTTATCAATGGACGAAACAACATCTTTAGCAAGCAAACCATTCACGCCTACTGTGTAATCATTCAGGTTGATTTCATTGTTATTGATTTTACAATGGCTATTGAATTTAAGTTGTTCGTTACCTAAGCTTATTTCTGTACTTCCATCTTGATTTAAATAAGTCGGAAACTCTTGTCTTATAGCAGACCAACCATTGGCACTTGTACTCAATTTTGCAGAAATCACTTGCCATTGATTATTCTTATCTCTATAATTAATTGCATTCAAACTATTCTGAATGACAATTTCGCCTGTATTCGAAACAAAGGAACGAGAATTATAATTTCGTTTCTCTTTTTCTTCTTTACACATTTTTTTATCTAATGGAAATCTATCGGGAAACAAATCTTCCGCTTCTTCCTTTTTGGCACTGCTTGGAGATTTTGAGGAATAGATGCCTGCAAGACGAGGATTGAAATTACCCGCCTTCAGTTTTATTTCATTGGTTTGTGCAATTACACTTTGAAATAAGAGGCAGAAAATAAAAAATAAACATCGTTGACTCCATCTTCTTCTACAAAAAGCTGAGTCAACGATGTAATGAATGTTAAAGATATTGCGCTTACAATAAAAGAATTCGTGAAAGTATTTTATTGAATACATTTTGTATGCACGTATCTTTAGAAATTGTTCACCACAAAATTATTTTCTTAATAAAGTTACAAATCCCTTTTGAGAATTCACTTCTTTATTATGTTGGTTGTATTCTACCACATAATAGTAGACGCCATCAGGACAAGGTTTTCCAGTATTACTGTTTCCATTCCAACCAAAGAAAGGGTCTGATGATTCGTACATCAATAAACCCCAACGATCATAAATCTTAACATGGAATTTTTCAAAATCACCCGTGATGATAGGTGTAAACGAATCATTTTCTCCATTGTTATCTGGAGTAAACACATTAGGAAAAGTGAGCACCAAATCAACAGGACAAGGATCAGCACCAACATGGTAAGTCACCACTCGTTCGCAAGCCTTTCCTGGAATGGTGATTGCTACACTATAAGTCCCTGTATCATTCACCGATATTTGTTGTGTAGTAGCTCCATTACTCCAAAGATAGCTAGAACCTGTTGTATCAGCCGAAAGCAAAACTGGGGTAGCACCTAGTGGACATACTTTGGCAAAAGCAGAATTGTTTATAGGTGTTTCAACTTTCACATGCACCGTATCACTTGTTTTGCATTGACCCGCAAGTGTTGTTACTGTAATAACATAAGTGGTTGTGTTCGCTGGATTCACAGTGGCGGTTTGACTCGAAGCGATAGAAGTGCCGCCTACTGACCAATTGTAAGAACACCCTACCGTTGGATTGGTGGTTAAAGTCACAGGTTGATTCGCACATACTGTTGTATCATTACTCTCATTCACCACTGGATATGCTTTCACAAAAATGGTTCTGGAATTTTGTTGAGTTGGTGGACAACGATTCGTTGCATGCACTGTTAAAACGAATGTACCTGGAACACCCGCCAATACATCAGTTTCAGTATTTGTTGAGTTATATAGAGGATCAGATGCATTGCTGCTTGTCCACCAACCATTAGTTACCAAAGTTTGTGGAGGAATGGAATAGTGAATAGTATCGCCTTGGCAAATTACACCAGGTCCAGTAATAGCTACACTAGGAGGGCCAAGTACATAAATAGTGTCAAGTGGCCCCCAAGGACCTGTACAACCATTGTTAGTTTCTTGCACTTTGAAAGTGTACATACCAGGATTGAATGTAAACACAAATCCGGTGTTATCTGAATTCGCTCCTTGTGCGTTTTGAAATGGATTTCCACCATTATATCCACTTATTACCCATGTGTAAGTGGAATTATCAAAATAGTTGTAAGGTGTAAGAGTTGGATAAATCTGATCACCCGAGCAGAAGGTATCCTTCTGAGTAAAAGTGGTGTAATCCAAACAAGCAACAGATGCCCCCACCGCTTTTGTGGCTCCAATCGTTACCCTAATCAAACTTCCTAATGCATTGTCGGGTTGTGTCGTGTTTGTTGCTATCGCTCGCATATAATTCATTCCAAGCGGAATTCCATAAATCCCTAAACTATCCCTGCAAGGTACATGGACTTGAAGTGTGGTATCATGTGTGGATGCAACTGAACCCAATATTCCATTCGAACCAATTTGAGTAAAACTCATGCTGCTCATTAACTGTGTTTTAAATATATTTCCTGGATTATAAACCGCCCCTGTTGCTGTGGAATCAAATGTTTGAACACCAACTGGAATAATCGTATTCTGTCCCAGTGGAGCCACACTACAATCGGTAACACAGAAATGCAAATCGGTATTATGATTTGTTTCTATATCACATTGTCGTATACAGAATGGCCCCCAAGGAGTGCCGATGGCCGCTGGATTGTCTGAGATGACTCGAATATAATAGTTACATCCGGGAGCAACATTCGGCACCAAGCCCGACACTGTTCCAGGCTGATAAGGAGGAAGTGATGGAGAATAAGTTGTGAAATTAAACATACTATTAATAACCGTTGGGGTGGTTGGGAATATTCCATTGGTATCGGATAACTGAGCTATGTAATGATTACCTATGGTATACACTCCTATAGACCAGAATGGAATATCAATAGCACTGCCAATACAGACAGCATTAGTATCCATGGTGACGACAGGCTGATTGGTGGTAATGGTATTCGGGCAATTAAGTATCGTAAAACAGGCACTCGCCACACCTGTTATTGCAGGCAGAGGGGTCGTTCGATTAATCCGAATCTTATAACAAGTACCGGGCAAAACTGTATTTGGCAATTGAATGGGAATCACGCCACTTGTTTGTGGATAATACACGTTAAAAATCCAAGCATTGGCTCCTGGGAACACACCTGTTGAGGTAGACAATTGAATGGTGTATGCACCATCGCATAAGGTATCGCTTAAATGCCAATAGATGTAAATGTAATTTCCTTGACAAACGGGATTAGGAACCACACTGTCAACAGCACAAGTCACTGGGGTACCTGATGAACTTCCGGGAGTGGCCACAACATCTATATCATCTATTGCGAACGATTCATTCGAAGGAGGTGTTCCACTTCCATTTACCCATCTGAATCCGAAACGCACGTTGAACTGATTGGCAAAAACAGGGTTGGTAATATTCTCGTACTTCCATTTGTATTTGTTGTTGTATTGCGCTTGTCCTGTTTGTATCCACGGACCTCCATTGATGCTGTAATAAACTTCACCATACGCATTTGATGAACCTTCGCATAAATAGAAAAATATCAACTGGACGCTGTCCATTCCCAAGGTACATAAACCATTGGTAAGATACGCGAAGTTGTCTGAAACATTGGTAGCATCATAATTTGCATTGGTTATTCCCGATGCATTATCATGAATGTGTAAATATCGACTATGAGGAGCTCCTGTAATATTTCCACTATATGTACTGTCCTCACTCATCGTGTTGGGATAAGTTGGGGCGCCAATATAATTATTGCTCACCACCCAATTATTATTTCCAGTGGGAGCGCTTGGTCCTCCACTATTCATTGTAAAACCATTGGTGAGTTCAAAATTCTCTGTAAATATTTGAAAAGGTTGAGCCTTTAGCATCAAGCTATAAAAGATACAGATAACTGCAAGTAGTAGTCGTGTTTTCAAGTTATTCATTTTTTATAGGTTAGGGTTACACTTAAAAATTGTCCCTAAATTTATACATTAATTCCGTATGAAAGTCATTTTTATTTCAATTATTTTTCCAGATGGGACGAATTCATTTTTTAAAAGCACTCAAAAACTAACTCAAAAAGATTAAATTTGACGAAAAATTTGTATCGAAACATGAAACAAAAATCATTTCCTTTCCTCCAATTCCTATTCATCACTTGTTCGTTTTTAATGTTCAAATCATTGAATTCACAAACTATTTGTAGTGGTGCCGACCATGGAATGAACATTTGTGTCGACAGTACAGTTAGTATTTGGGGATACAATCATTATGGTGAATTAGGTAATGGCACAACCATTCCAACATTCCACGCTCAACCTGTGAACGGAATGAACCATGCTATTGCCATAGCTGCCAAAGGAAACCACTCCTTGGTTTTAAAAGCTGATGGAAGTGTTTGGGCTTGGGGGGATAACAGCTATGGGCAAATAGGCAATGGCACCACTATACAACAGAACATTCCGATACAAGTTAATGGAATAAGCAATATTGTTTCCATTGCTAGCGGATACCTCCACTCCATGGCACTTCGAAGCGATAGCACTGTGTGGACATGGGGTGATAATGGAATGGGTGCCTTGGGTGATGGTACCTTTTTACAACGAACAGCACCAGTACAAGTAATCGGTTTGACAAGCGTCATCGCCATTTCGGGTGGTGGCGATTATTCGTTGGCACTAAAGCGCGATGGAACAGTTTGGGCATGGGGATACAATACCCTAGGGCAGTTGGGCGATGGAACAACAATAAACAAAAACTTACCAGTTCAGGTGAATGGATTAACCAATATTAAAGCTATTTCGGGTGGAGGTTATCATGCCATGGCTTTAAAAAACGACAGCACACTCTGGGCTTGGGGATATAATAACAATGGTCAATTGGGCGACAGCACTCGCACGACTCATTTGTTACCAGAAAAAGTTAAAGCACTTTCGGGTATTTTATCTGTTTCGTGTGGATATTTGCACACCTTAGCATTGAACAAGGACAGCACTGTTTGGGCATGGGGAAATAATGCACTAGGCCAATTGGGAATAAACAATACTAATTTCTTTGACTTTCCTGTACAGGTTTTAAATTTGAATCACGTCATACAAATTTCAGCTGGGCGCTACCACTCACTTACTATGAAAGACGATTTCAATGCTTGGGGTTTTGGCTATAACCAATTTGGCGAGCTAGCCGACAGCATAGGTTATCAGTCAAACGTTGCCATACCTTCACGTCCACTTTGTCCTCTTCCTCAATCAATAATTGAATTTGATAAAAATGAATTTTCATTCTTTGTTTATCCTAATCCTTTTGATAATGTTACTACTATTGAATTCAACGAAGTTCAAAAACATATCACAATGAAAATTGTTGATTTAATAGGAAACGAAGTGAGGAGTCTGCAATTAGCGAATACCAACCATGCAACCATCTTCAAAGAAAACTTATCGGCAGGAATTTATTTCTTAATAGTAACGAATGAAAAGAATCACGCGTTCACTAAAAAATTGGTTCTTCAATAAAATTTAGTTTTCGCGTTTTGCTCTCGATGACACATCATTAAACATAATGGTGTATGCTGCTCCTTTCTCATTGTCGAGTTCTATCTTCCCGTCTATTTGTTGCGTAAGTGTCATCACTAGTTGCATTCCTAACGACTGAGTGTTTCGATAATTTATTTTGGCTGGAATGCCGTTTCCATTGTCGGCTATTCTCAATCTAATCATTCCATCCACTCTATTTAAATTTATAGTTAGCTTACCATTTTTTATTTTATTGAATGCATATTTAAATGAATTAGTCACCAGTTCGTTTACTATTAACCCACACGGTATTGACAAATCCAAATCGAGATATATAGTTTCCACATCGTAAACCAAATCAATGTTTTTCGACTTGCTTGACGAACTTAATAAATTAGAAAGTATCTCGCGGATGTATACCGAAAAATTAATTTTCGAGAAATCGTTTGTTCTATATAACATCTCGTGAATTATTGACATGGATTTGATTCGAAGTTGCGAATCGTGTATAATTTCCAATGTTTTTGAATCTGTAGTTTTTGAAGTTTGCAAATTGAGAATGCTCGATATGATTTGAAGGTTATTCTTTACTCTATGATGCACCTCTTTCAGCAATATCTCTTTTTCCTTCAGCGATTGTATAATCTTTTCTTCTGCAAGTTTTCGGCTGGTGATGTTTAGCGAAAATAAGGTAAGTCCTACCACCTTTTCATTCAATGTCATTGGACAAATCTGTGTTTGAAACCACAACTTATCTCCATTTACATCCACCGTTTCGGTTTCGTACGACTCTATCACTTTATTCTCGAACACATTTCTATGACTCCGCCTTACGATATTATGGTATTCGGGTTTTACGAAATCATATAAGCTTTTGCCTACAATATCTTTCAACGAGCGCGCTCCCCCTGAATTATTCATATAGGTAATACGTTCATTCAAATCGGCATTATAAATGATGATTGGCGAATTCTCTACCACCGAACGATATTTCTCTTCGCTTGTCAATAATGCTTCTTCGTGTGCTTTTAGCTTGCTGATGTCGGTATGTGTTCCCACCATTCGCACTGGTTTGTTATCCTCATTCCATTCCAACACCTTGCCTTTTGCCTCTATCCATTTGTATTTACCGTTCTTGCACATCATCCGATGTTCGATGGCATAACTATAATTTTTTGTGGTGAATGCTTTGTTTATTTCCTCATAAGCTTTGGCTAAGTCTTCAGGATGAACGCGAGTGGACCACTCATTAAAATTGCCCGCTATCTCCTGTTCCTTATATCCAATCATCGATTTCCAACGTGGCGAAAAATATACCTCGTTAGTCACCACATTCCAATCCCATACTCCTTCATTACTGCCTTCGAGTGCAAACTTCAATCGTTCTACATCAAAATCTTTTTGTTTTCGTTCCTCGGCATTGGCAGTGCTTATATCAATCATCACACAACTTGCATGTGTATCATCCGTTTTATAAACCACCTCCATCCTCACTTGCCTTTTTATTCGGTTCACTTCTATTTCAAACTCAATGGGCGATGTAGCTGCGGTGGATGTAAAAATAGTTTTTGTAAATCGTTTCACCTCCACAGTAGAGGTTTTAGTGGTAAAGTCGAAAAGGTTGATGGGTAGAGTGGTTGCCGATTTCAATTTTAATAATTTGACCATGTATAGATTATAATCCATGACCTCTCCTTTTTTAGTAAGTGTGAAACAGCCCACAGGCACGTTCTTATAAAGCGCATCAAACTTGGCAAACTTGGCTTTCAAACCTGCATTTTCGGTTTTTAGTTTTTTTAGTTCAGCCGACATTTGTGTCAACTCGTTTTTAGATGCGGTTGCTTGCTTGCCTTTTGCAGCAATGCGAGTAGAGGTTGCGGGTTTCTTTTTTTTCATACTTTATTGTTCTGTCGAAATCACCAAAATTAATTTGTCCTTAAAATTAAAAAAATAATTTGAATTTAAAGTGTTTTTCGATTCTAAAATTAATGTTTAGAAATTATTGACCACCTGAAATGGTTAACTTTTCTTTCTTGTTTTTATAATTAGATGTTGTGGAGCGAACAACACCAATATTCGGAACTAGCGAAAAACACTAGCACCTGCAGACTTCTTCGCCTCATTTTTCCGATTTAGCTTTTTTAAAACAGTGGTGTAATTTTCGTTTATGTCAGTCATAAATCTTTTCTTCTGTTCGTCTTTCGAGTCGGGTATATATTTACTCATTTTAATTTTGTAATGATTGGCTGCTAACTTCAGACAAACTGTATCCTCGCAATAGTTAGTAACAGCATCAACGATTTCCTCATTCGGTATTTTTTCGAAATATTTATCTCCTCTTTCTTTTATTAGCTCAAACATTTCCTTTCGTTGATTTGATTTATGTAAATAAAATACATCTGTCATAAACATTGCCTCTTCCTGAACATCTTCATCCAAGGTATGCAGCAAACCTTTAAAAAACTCTAAATCCGAATCGTTGATACGCTTGTTGCTTTGCACCAATTTGCAAATTATAATTTGGTTTATCAGGTTTACCATGGCGGTGTTTACAGAGTCGGGGGTGTAGAGCTTTTTGTACTTATCCTGATTATTTACTACATAAATAAATTCTCTGCTTTTAAAATCGGTACAATAACTTTTTATGGCTTCCCAATTACCTCTCTTAGTAAGTTGTTCGTCAGTTTGTGCTTTAAAATAATCGGTTATTAATTGCTCGTAAGGCATGTTGATTTTCTTGAGAATAGGAAGGTAACCAAACAGAAACGATGCTTCTTTTATTTTTTTATCATATTGATAATAGTAGTATCCAAATGTTTTTTCGGGGATAAAAACGTCATTGAGTAGTTTTATCATTTCTTCTGCATTTTGAGGAGCACCACATGTTCGGTGAATTATTTTACCTTCTGCATCCATAAATAGGAGATTAGGGAAACAGGATATTTCGCCAGTATTTTCAAATTCTTTATCCACTCCATTGGTGGCATCGAGTTCGTAGTTGATAAATTTAGAATTGCAAAAATCGGCCACAGCTTTGTCTTTATAAAGTGTTTTTTTCATCTTTTTACAGGCCGCACACCATTGCGTACACACGATAATAAATATGGGTTTGTTTTCTTTTTTGGCTAGTGCTTTTACTTCGGCAAAGGAGGTGGTTTGGAAATGAATGGACTTATTATGGGAAAAAACAATTCCCATAATCATGAGGAGCGCAACAATGAGGAGCAGATATTTTTTCATGCCTTCTATTTCATTCTACATTCTTTTACTGCTTTCACAAGACCGATAGCTTGTGTTTCTTTTTCTGTGGCTGCACACCACAACCATCAAATGATTTACAAATCTACAAATAAATTTAAAACTTGAGCAAAGAAGTTAAATACCTGCTAACAATCATATCTAAGGAAAAAAGAAGAACAGATAAAGTTTAAAGATGGAGGTAGGGAATAGCGAATGGGCAAAAGGAAGTAAAGCTTGCTTACTGCTTTGTGCTTGGTGTTTTCACTAACAAGTTTAAAATTTGGTGTTTCTGTGTTTTTAAGTACTAGATGTGGTGGTGAGGACACCACCGAATAAACGGCACAGGCGAAACACGCCTGCGCCTGCGGGAAAAAAAGAGTGAAGTAGCTGATTTACTGCCGAGCCTAGCCGATTTATGTATAAAGGCGGGCTCGGTAGTAAATTGTCTCCGTTCGGCAGTAAGTGACGTCCGTTCGGCAGTAATTGATCTCCGTTCGGTAGT
>JBAXQU010000037.1:0-28197 GCA_037131555.1 Bacteroidota bacterium | reverse complement strand
CATACCATACAATGCAGAAGCAGCCTGACCTTTCAATACGTTTAGAGACTCAATATCGTTCGGGTCAATATCAATAGCACGATTAGCATAATCAGAACCTGTAACACCATCACCTGTTGAAAAATCGGCAGTAGATGAAATTGGCATACCATCTACAACATAAAGAGGAGTATTATCTCCACTAAATGATCTGGATCCACGAATTGTAATTTTTGATGATGCTCCAGGCATTCCTGATGAAGGTGCAATCTCTACACCAGACAATTTACCTTGTAATGCACTTGATAAATCAGAACTTGCAGCTTGATTTAACTGATCTGATTTAACTTCTTGCGAAGCATACCCTAAAGCTTTTTTCTCTCTAGTAATTCCAAATGCTGTTACAACCACTTCATCTAATGCTTTGGCTGAAGCTTTCAAAACAACTCGTAACGATGATTTAACGGCTAACTCTTGGGATTGCATTCCAATGTAAGACACAACTAATGTTTTACCATTAGAAGGTACATTTACTGCAAACTTACCATCTGCATCGGAAATTGTTCCAGCTGCAGTTCCCTTAACTATCACTGATGCACCAACAACTGGCTGCCCATCTTCTGCGGAAAGTATAACACCGTATACCTTAGTTTGTGCAGAAGCTAGCCCTATGCTCATAAAGAGACATAGTAAGACGAATGTCCATTTTTTCATAAAACTTCTCTTAATGTTTAAACTAAATTAACTATCTCTTCGCAAAAATAATAATAAAAACGTGTCCGACAACATCTTTTTCAACAAAATATAACAAATATGTCAAATCGTAAGTATTTTAACCTTATTTAATTAAATATATCCGCAATATAGCGTGTATTTAATCAATTTTTGGGTAATTTATTTCAAAATGTCACAATTACTCAAAATTCAAAGAATGTTTTGGATTTCAAGTAAAGAATTAACAGTAAAACTCGGAATGAAGTCAAGCTTTACTTCCTGATTATTAATGAAATATATCTGATCCATCTTTAAATTGTATGCACCTGCAATATCTGTATCTGGATTATCGCCAATCATCAAACTCTCCATTTTGCGTGAATTAGTTGATTTTAGGGCATAATGATAAATGTCGGGGTGTGGCTTATTTACACCTGCATCTTCCGAAAGAATCACTTTTTCGAAATAGGGCAGCAATCCTGAATTAGCCATTTTCTTATGCTGCACTTCTCTAAATCCATTGGAAAGGATGAATAATCTATATTTAGGGTATAAATATTCGAGCAACTCGATGGCATGAGGTATTAATTTAGTTTTGGTGGTAGTACATTCCAAAAAATCCCGACCAAGACTCGCCGCCAACACTTCATCTTCAATCCCAACCTGTTGTAGCGGATACAAGAAACGTTCTCGTGTGAGTTGTTGTTTTGTAATCTTACCAAAGTGATAGAGATCCCACAATTCAAGATTTTTATTTGAATATATCGTATAATATTCGTCAAAAGTATCGAAACAGCCATTGAGTTTGTATTTAATGAACATTTCTGCCATACTTTCTCGGGAATTTAACTGAGTATCCCAAAGGGTATCATCTAAATCGATAAAAATGCTTTTGTATTTCATTGAAGTTTAACCTAAGTAAAAAAATAAAGACTAATAGAAAGAGACTGCTTCATTAAAATTAATGGAACAGTCTCTTGCAATATAATAATGTGGGATTTTTGAGTCCGTTGTTAATCAACCTGAATTACCAAGTAATGCGAAACGCTCCAAAATGTCTTATAGTCAGATATTTTAAGCGTCAACATCCCAGCATTGTCTTTTTCTAATGTATAACTTGCTACAGGGTGAGTTGTCAAGAATTTGGCTTTTTTGGAAAAAAGCTCAATCGATTTCGTATTGCGAATATCGATGGAGATGAAATACTCTTTGTTGAAATCTTTTTTCAACACATCAGCAGATTTGAAAAGTCCGCCACCTGTAATTACGTTTTGCTTTTTGAGTTCATCCTTCGATCCAAAAACATACCAGGCCATGTTCAACGATTTGTCTTGTGAGGCAAGTTCATCTCGTTGTTTTTGCGATTCTTGACTCAAAGTATTCACTACTCCAGTCAGACTTTCTGTTTTAGCAACCAACTCTCCAATTTTCACATCTTTATCTAGCAACTGCGTTTGGAGATCAGCTACTAATTTAGTTTTGACATCTAATTCAGACATCAATCGTTCAATAGTTGCTTTTAATTGCTTTGACTCCATCTTCGAATTTAATAATCCAAATTTAAGTTTAGTCAAATCTTCTTTGTTCTTTTTCAAAGTCTGAGCAATCATTGCCATATCTGCAGTCATTTGTTCGCGTGTAGTAGGAGTCAGTTCTTTGCCTTGAGATGCTTCTACTTTGAGGTAGTTTTCAGTATCCTTCATTTTCGTAAGCCCAAACTGCACCTCATTAATGAGTCCAAGCGCCTGATCAAACTCTTGAACAGTTTTTTCGTGAGCTAGTTTCAACGAATCATTTTGAGCAGCCAATTGCTTGTACACTCCAGCACTTTTGCCGCAAGACACTACCATCAGTGTTAATGCAAGCAGGGGTAACAAAATCTTTTTCATTTTCGTGTGTTTTTAAATGAGTTAAAACAGAGGTTTATCGATTGTGTTTTTGTATTTTTGTTTGTATGATGTTTTTTTTGATTCAATATTGTCAAAATTTTCAATGTATTGATTTGGATTATCATTTCCTGCCAAAACAATCACAAATTCACCTCGAGGCTCGTTTTGTTCAAAATGAGCAAGAACTTCTGCTAAAGTACCTCGTACGGTTTGTTCAAACATTTTTGAAATTTCTCTCGAAACAGAAACTTTTCTATCAGCGCCCATAAATTCGCTCAATTGAGTTAATGTTTTAACCACTCGATAAGGTGATTCATAGAAAACAATGGTTCGCACTTCTTTTGACAACTCTGAAAGACGCGTGTTACGTCCTTTTTTGGGAGGCAAAAATCCTTCGAAACAGAATTTATCGTTTGGCAATCCAGAAACTACTAATGCAGGGACAAACGCTGTTGCACCAGGAAGACATTCGACATCAATACCTGCATTTACACATTCACGAACAATCAGAAATCCAGGATCAGAAATGGCAGGTGTTCCAGCATCAGAGACTAACGCAACGTTCTCGCCAGAACGTATACGTGAAATAATTTGTTCTATCGATTTGTGTTCATTGAACTTATGATGTGATTGTAATCTTGCTGTTATCTCGTAATGCTTGAATAATTTACTAGTTGTTCGTGTATCTTCTGCCAACACTACATCAGCCTCTTTCAATATTCGTAATGCTCGAAGTGTAATATCTTCTAAATTGCCAATAGGTGTTGGTATTACTATTAATTTTGCCATTTTCAATCACTGTAATGCTCAAATCAGAAATCTCTGTATATTAAAGTAAAGACCCAATTCTGCGACTATATTGTTGCAAAATTAATAGATAATATGACAACACCAAGAATTAATAAACAAAATTAATTACCTCAGCATTTAAAACTCTGTCAATAGCTGTTCTATTGATTTTTTCACCGCTGAAACAGGACAAGTAAAAGCATTCACAATGATACAAAAATGATATTTTTTCCCATTCTTATTCAACACGCCACAATAGCTCAACACACCATCAAAACTGCCACTTTTAGCTTTCACTTTTCCTTTTAGAGGTGATGATTCAAGAAATGATTTCAATGTACCATCCACTCCGGCAACGGCTAAAGATGAAAAATAGACTTCGCTGTTTTTGCTTTTTGTAGACATAAAGTGCAATAACTGAACAAAAAATGAAGCATTTACTCGATCAGCGGGTGACAACCCACTTCCATCGTACATCAGAAAACCAACATCCAATTTCCGCTCAGCCCAGAATTGTTTTACAGCGGCAATACCTGCAGGAAGAGATGCATCTTTACTCACTTTCGAAGCAATAAGTCTCAACAATGCTTCGGCATAGAGATTATAACTTCTTTTGTTGGTGATCTGTATGATATGAGATAGTTTATCTGAACGGAAACTACACAATTTCGTTAAATTGGAATCCATCTTTGGCATCGACTCACCGTATCTTCCACTCCTATCACCAGACAAAATTCGACTTGTAAGAGGTTGATTTTTAACCTTAATACCATTTTTCTCCAAATACGAATTCAGTTCACTAACAAAAAAAAAGGCGGGATCTGGTACATCTCCTTTTATTGAGAAAGACTCTCTATTTGCTGGGACTGTACCATAGATATAACGCTCAAATTGATAGGGCATACCACGTAAATACGCGCTATCTTTATCGTTTGTCTTGGCAATTAAATAATTTTGGAAATATAAATATTTTATTGGGGGCTGTACGCTCAAAATTTGTGGGACTGTGCCAGCGCCTCCCGTCCGAAATGTTAGCTTATAACAATTATCGCCATAATTGAGTGCCCCCACGCCTGCTGCATAATAATTACCCATATCTTCCCAAGGAGTTTTGCTCGGAATTAATTCTGTGTTGTATGCCGATTCGTCACCCACAATTCTACCCAAGATCTGATGAATTCCATGTTTGTGCAATTCAGAGACAATGCTATCGAAGAGTGCATTTGATTGCAGACTAAACATAGATCCGATGGTAGGGTCGCCATGACCGATGATATACAAATCTCCATCCAAGAATCCATCTACTATTTTACCAGAATAAGTAACTTCTGTTTGAAGCTGAAAATCTGGACCAAACATCTCAAGAGCTGTTGCTGTTGTAATCAATTTAACTGTAGATGCTGGGGTAAGATTTAAATTGGGAGAAAAAGAGGCAATAACCTTGTTCGTTTCAGCATCAGAGAATTGAACAGACAATCCAGCATTTCGAAAAATAGCTTTTGAAGTGAATCGACTCAACGCTACATTCGGTTGACTGTAGATATTAAACGAAAAAATCGCAATCAAAAAAATATACGACAATAGATTTCTCATGGTTATTCTTTTCAGATTCTTGCACATTACTTCACAAAATTATTACTTTTGTCAACATAAGTCTTCATTCTTTGAAGATTTGTTTTTCAACATCCTTTAAATCTAATCAAATTATGATGTTTTCTGAAGATACACACAACGAACACTTACGTCGAGGAGGGATTGAAGTCATTTGCGGCTCCATGTTTTCCGGTAAAACTGAAGAATTAATTCGCAGACTGAAACGCGCTAATTATGCTCGCCAAAAAGTTGAGATTTTCAAACCAGCCATTGATATTCGTTATTCTATCACAGAAATTGTATCACACGATAGCCACTCGATACCCTCCACACCTGTTGAAAACTCGGCAAGTATAGTATTACTGACCGGAGATGTAGATGTAGTGGGCATTGATGAAGCTCAGTTCTTTGATGATGGGCTTGTGACAGTTTGCAACCAATTGGCTAATCAAGGCATACGTGTAATTATAGCCGGACTAGATATGGACTTTAAAGGCGTACCGTTTGGTCCTATCCCTGCATTATGCGCCATTGCAGATGATGTGCAGAAAGTACATGCTATTTGCGTAAACTGTGGACGTACTGCGAGCTATTCGCATCGCATTGTGGCTGATGAAAATCGGGTATTCTTAGGTGAAAAGAATGAATATCAACCACTTTGTAGAACTTGTTACAATCAATCCATTCAAAAACTATGATTCTTGACTCAAGACCATTCACATTCGACCGTGTCGCTCGGATATTTTTCACACTACTCATTGTGTGTGCGATTGTTTTTGTCTCCATTCAAATAAAAGAAGCATTACTACCGTTCCTCATAGCTTGGTTGATTGCCTATTTAATTAACCCATTAGTTGGATTCTTTCAGTATAAACTTCGGATTAAAAACAGGGTTGCTTCTATTCTTCTGGCATTATTATCGGTGGCAATAGTTATTGCAGGCATTGTTTGGGCAATTTCACCATCCATAAAAGATGAAATTGACAAACTAAATATCTTGATTAGCTATTATCAAGCTCACGGTGGATTTATTCGGCTGATTCCGACTCAATGGTCTGAATATGTGCAAAAAATTGCCAATCCCGACAAGATTATTTCATCTATGAGTAAAGAAGATATCAATCAACTGATTCAGCAAATTGTACCACAATTTTGGGTTTTTATCACCAATTCACTTTCAATTGTGTTAGGATTCTTAGCCTCAGCAATTATCCTGCTTTACATTATCTTTATTTTACTCGATTTCGATCGCATCACAAATGGGTTCGTGCAATTGGCTCCTCAAAAATACCGTGCCATCACCGAACAACTGCTGACTGACGTGACCGTAAGCATGAATCGTTACTTTCGGGGTCAAGCATTAGTTTCGATGATTGTGGGAATTTTATTTGCTATCGGATTCAGGATAATAGGTTTACCCATGGGCATTATCTTGGGGCTTTTTATTG
Source organism: Bacteroidota bacterium (assembly GCA_037131555.1). Lineage (GTDB taxonomy): Bacteria > Bacteroidota > Bacteroidia > 2-12-FULL-35-15 > 2-12-FULL-35-15 > 2-12-FULL-35-15. The sequence continues at coordinate 21,785 of JBAXQU010000037.1, read as the reverse complement.
GAATGCTTAATCTGGTTCCATACCTTCACATCGTTGGAATCGTGCCTATGGCTTTGATGAGCCTTTTGAAAGCATCAGAAACTGGACAGAATTTTTGGGCAATTTTCGGATTAGCCCTTGGGGTAATGTGTATTATTCAGGTTCTTCTCGACAGTATCATTGTCCCTAAGATTATGGGAAAGGTAACAGGATTAAACCCTGCCATTATTCTTCTTTCGCTCTCTATATGGGGCAGTCTGATGGGAATGATGGGTTTAATAATCGGACTGCCACTCACTACACTCTGTTTGAGCTACTACAAAAAATACATTTTGCGTGAAAATGATGATAATATTCAACTCGCTTCATCTGCTGATAATGAATCAGATAAAGCGACAAAGCCTTTGAAAAAGGAATAAATGAAAACTTTTATTTGGCATTTTAATATTTAAGACTTACCTTTGCACCGCTTTTGAAAGCAAAAACAGGACGATTCGCTAGCTCAGCTGGTAGAGCACAACACTTTTAATGTTGGGGTCCTGGGTTCGAACCCCAGGCGGATCACAAATAAAAGACTTATACTTGATTTAGTATAGGTCTTTTTTGTATTTAATCCAGGTTTAACTTTAGATAATTGGTTTTCCAATAATAATAGTTGCAATTTTAAACAAAATGTATATTTTTGTAATGTCTCAATTTGCAACCACTGAAATTTGAAATAAAAACCCCATATATCAAGAATATATTCCCACATGAAGAAAGTTTTATTAGCATCAATATCAGGATACTTTGACTCGTTAGCTGAAATCCCTTTTATGTTTAAAAAAGCTGATTGTCAAGTAGATGTATTGTGCAGAGAAGATTCTTGGTTGCTAACAAACCGCTTCCATGACCATTGGGTTGAAGTAAAAGGATATCACGATGATTTTGTAGACATATTGCTTCAGATTGCAAAGTCAACACCTGATAAATACGATTGGATTGTGATGCTCGACGATGCCACAGTTAAATTGATGAATGAACGAATTGACTCGGAGGAACTATTTAAAAAAATACTTCCGATGACAAAGATGGGGAATAGAGTTCTGTTATCATCTAAGTTGGGTTTATCTGTTTTATGCAATAAATACGACATCACGACTCCCAAATTCTTGAATTATGAAGAGATTAAAGATATCACTAAAATAGCAGAGACGGTCGACTTTCCATTATTACTGAAGGAAGATTTTAGTTGTGGTGGCGAAGGCGTTCATTATTGCGAAGATATGGAAACACTGCAACAAGAAATTGGCAAAGTGTTGTCGACCGAAAACTTGGTGATTCAAGAGTTTATCGACGGAGAAGATGTCGGTATTGAGGCGTTGTTTAAAGATGGTAAATTGGTTATGTACAACGCAGCTGAAATATTGACTTATATGTATAGTCGATTTTCATTCACTACGCGTAGAAACTATTATCATAAAGAAGCAATTAAGCAAATACTAGAAAAAGTTGGTGAATCATTTGGATTAAATGGCTTTGCGAGCATACAATTTATGTATCACCGAGGTCGAGATAAGTATTATCTGGTGGAAGTGGATTGCAGAACGAACCAATGGATGCCATATTCGCGGTTTACGACACAGAACTTTAGTGATGGAATCAGGTTTTTTCTGAATGGCACGCCACTAAAGCCACTCCTAGAGGAGAAAGATTCGAAGATGGAAGTTAGGATTTTCGACCGCGACATCAGACGGTGTATAAAATATCTTGACTACAGAGGTGCACTTCAATGGACATTTAATTACAAAGGATGTTGGAAATTCATTCCGTGGTATGACCTCAAGTTAAGCAAGCGGATTTTCAAGAAACATCTTACGGACTTAAAGAATAAAATAATTAAGCCAAACTGAAATATTAATTTAAATCCAAAACTTAAAGTTATGAAAAAGATCATTATTCCATTGCTTTTGTTATGTTTGTTGACAAGCTACACTATGCTCTCTGCACAAGAAATCATTACGGTGAAAGACTCAACAGCCGCCAAACCAGAAAAGAAAACCAAATTTTGGATGGGACCAAAGTTCGGTCTCGATTTAAGTCCGGTGAAGTTTGATGAAATTGGCAGTCAACTGTCCTCCAATTATCAAATTGGGATTATGCTGCAGTTCGGAAGAACGCTCTATTTTCAACCCGAGATTTATTATGCCAGCTATAAAAACAGCTTATCGGCGAGCAGCTATGGCTATGGATCTATTGATGCAAATCCCGATCTTAAGAAATCAGTAAACTTTATAAAAATGCCTCTATTGGTAGGTCTTAAGTTTCTTGATCTTGGGTTGTTTAGTCTGCATATCAAAACCGGACCATCACTCACGTTCAAACTCGACAACAATGATGGAGTATCTGGCGATAACACTTTTTCATGGCAAGTGGGCACAGGGGTAGATATTCTCGGATTCATTACCACAGACATTCGCTACACCATGATAAAAGGTGTTTCGATTGGAGATCAAATAAATAATTTCTCAAGAAATACAAGTATGCTCAATCTTACTGTTGGATTGAGATTGTAAGGTGGAATCGGCTTGAATAAACAACAAAACCCGCTAATTACATATCATTGCGGATGAAAATAGTAAAGAGATTGCACTACAAATCAGATAGCGCAATCTCTTTTTATTTAATCACAGAAACAAAAAACAATCTTCTACTAAAAATATTCTCAGATTTGTTTTTGGAATGTAAATACTTTCATTAAATTTGCACCCAAGAAAGAGCAAACTATACATCTGTTGTGTTTAAGTCATTGAAATAATGCTAAATACAGGTCGTTTTGGTTTCGCTTAGAAAGCTCCTCAATTTATACACCTTACCGAAATAGTCGTTTCGGCTTCGACAGTCAGCTAATATAGACTGCTTAAGCTCGTACCTCAACTTAACGCATCGAAACAGATGTGTGATAGTGGCGGTATTAAAAGCAAATCGTTCGGAACACATAGTATTAAGCTCGGAAGAGCAACGATGCGGCTCAGAAGAACAACGACGAACCTCGGAAGCTTTAAGACGAAGCTCGGAAGAGCAACGACAAACGTCGGATGACATCTGTCGTACGTCAGAAGACAACGTACAACTGTCGGAAGCTATCTGTCGAGCGTCGGAAGATAACGTGCAGATGTCGGAAGACAACTGTCTAGCGTCAGAAGATAACGTGCAGATGTCAGAAGACAACTGACGAAGCTCAGAAGACAACTGTCGAACGTCGGAAGACAACTGACGATGTTCGGAACGTGAGTGATGATTTTAAGAAGTACATTTATTTATCAAAAACAAAATACATTATGACCTCAAAACAAGAATCAAAATTCAAAATGATCATGGGTTTGCGCCTGGTATGCAATGCAAACAGTACAATTACGTCGCTTCTACCAAATTTCGATGAGTTTTATACTCATCTCAACGATTCGATTTCGGTGATTGAAGAGAACAGCGAACTGCAACAACACTTCACGAGCGGAGTGGCAGAGAGCAAGAGACAAACACGCACCACGCTCGAAGAGTTAGTCATCGACGACGCTCGAAAACTATTTGCATACGCCACTTATGCAAAAAATCAGATTTTGCAAAGCGAATCGAAAATGAAAGATGCAGAGATACACACGGCATCAGACCTGACGCTACTCAACAATGCCAAAGGGTTGTACAATAATATTCAGGCAAATTTGGCGCAACTCACCCCCTACCTGCTGACGGCAGAGAGCCAAACAGCATTGCAATCAGCCATACAGAGTTTTGAAACGGCAATACCCAAAACCCGTCAAAAACAGTTGAGCAAAAAAGAGTCTACACAGCTAATCGCACAAGCGTTTGATTCGGCTGATGCAGCACTCGCCGATATCGATACAGTGGTGGATATCGTACGCTTTTCGCAACCTGCATTTTATGCGAGCTACAAAGCGGCACGCAAAGTGGTGGAGACTGCCACGAGTTCGCTCTCGCTCAATGGTAGCGTGACGGATGCCGAAACAGCCAGCCCCGTGGTAGATGCCACACTCACCTTCTGCGCCAGTGGCAGCAATGTGCCAATGCAAGTGAAACAATCGGCGGCCAAAGGCAGATTCCAAATCAAATCGCTTGCTGAAGGGGTGTATGATGTCACCGTCACCAAAATTGGTTATGCTACGCAGACCGTCACCATCACCGTATCGAATACCGAACTCTACACACTGGATGTGAAACTGGTGAAGGGGTGAAATTGATAAGATCCTAAACACAAACCTAACAGCCCCGATAGCTATTAGGGCTGTTAAATTTATTTCAAAAACAATCTCACTGAGACGGATTGGGTATTTGAGATTAATTTTGTAAGTTTGGGGAGTGAGAAATGAAATTATTAAACATAAAATACAATGAAAGCATCAGCTACTAAATTCCAGCAAAAATATCTTACTGATTTACAAAAAATAAACGAACTCATCGACGAAAATAAGTTAGAAGGTAATGATGGTGCATTGGAAAAATTCAAACAACACATTTCTGAGGTTTCTAATATTGGTCGTTTTTCTATTCAAAACTGGGATATAAAATGGAGAGATGAAGTCTACACCTTTGGAACAAAATTTGAGAAGAAAATTGATCCAGTAGACTTTCTAAAACTACTCAGCGCAGATCTAAACAATAAAAATAAAGATAAAAAAGAAGTTCTTGATTTTTATTATTCTGAAATTGAGGGAAATAGTTTACCTGAAGATGCTTTCACAAAAAGAATTGAAGCTTTAATTGAGAAATATCCATTCAATCCTGAGTTTAGACACAGTTATGGGCACTTTCTAAAAGACAAACATAAATATGAAGAAGCTATTAAACAATACTCTTTTGCACTAGAAAAAGATAAAAAAAATGATTTATTTATGGAAAATTTATTCGGTTGTTATCATTTGTATTTTGATGATTTACTTAGTAAATCTGAATACACAAATGGAATAACCACCATTGATAAATTATTCCAAGATGAAGTTTTTAAAGACGAAATAATCTTCCATAACATATTAATTAGCACAAAACAAAGATTTAAAGATTACATAACAATAGATAATAAAATTGAAAAAGCAGAGAAGGATATCAAAGAAATTGTCAAATCTGAAACTCTCAAAGGTCAAAACAAATTAATAGAAGTACTAGGATTCTTTACTGCAATTATTGCTTTTATCTTTTCTACAGTTTCTACAGCAAAAGCATTTGCATTTAATGAAGCCATTATTTTCAATATTAGCCTTGGTATTACTTTGATTATATTTGCTTTATCAATTAGCATTCTATTTTCTATCAAAGAAGTAAAGCGACATGATTTTAGAAAATATTTGCTTGGAATATTAGTTTTGTGCTTAATAAGCATTGTATATACGGAAAGAACAATACAACCGGAAAAACAGTCGATTAAGGTAAAGATTATTCGCGTTTACAAAAAATGATCTCAACGGGCAAAAGACAGTTACAAACCGTCTAATAAAGAAGCACAAGATACGCTACGCTAATCTTGCGCTAAAGGCGCCGAACAGGGCTATTAGGTTGCTAAATGCAATAAAAAAAAGGATAAAAAACACAAAACGATTGCCATCAACAATGAGTAAGAATAGGAAAAAGAGCAAAAATACATTAGCAAAGAAATCGCCCATTTCATATATTATTATTACGAAAACATACTTCGACGATTTCACCAAAACAGCACATAAATTCATGTCACTTATCGGGCTGGAGCCTTCGGCATTCGATGCACTATCGAAACGAACGAAGCATAAAGTCATGCTAATGAGGCATACTCCATATCGAATACGTGCCGAAAAGGATTCTAAGATTCCCCGCCCCTATATAAAACTGTTCAATCAAGTCATGAGCAATTACGAGAAGACCACCTTCTATGGAGATCCGACATTCAAGATCACCTTTATGGAATATGTGACCTTCGGTTTGACTCTGATATTCTATTGTCGAAATTATCACAAGGATGAACATGAGTTGCCGCAAGATCAGATAGCCCTTTTGGATAAAATTAAAATTCCACTGCTGAAATATGTTGAAGATCATCCCGAAGATCATTATCGTGTCCGTTCTAACAGTATATTGAACTATCTTTTTCTATACGTATCGCAACCCAACTATCGCTTCTATACCAGTACGGAGAGCGGAGTGGTCGATGCTTTGAAATGCAGGATGGAAAACCTTATCACTGTTTCTCCTATTGAAATGGAAAGAAGAAAATTCATCTTCGATAGAGAAACCCATACAGGATATCGATTAGGATACTACGACTTGAGTTCTCAATCTGGCGACCTTGCACCAGTGATGGCCGAAATGCCCATAAACTTGCTGGAAAACGAGAATAATAAGACGAAAAATCAGTTAATGAACCAAATAAAGATGAACCTGACTATTCCCGTGTATATTCAACATCACGCATTACGACGTGCTGCCGAACGATTGGATTGCAAAGCGAATGTGTTTCGTAACATCATTTTCAGTTGGTCGTTTCACAATCCAATAGTAATAACCGCTGCAAACGGGCAACGATTAATCTGTGCTCAATATATTAAAGGTAAACACGTAGGTTATTTTCCATTTATCAAAGTCGATGGTGCTGTGCTATTGCTGAGCTTCTTACCTTTGTCGTCGCCCATCACACCTGAAGGATCGATCCTACAGAAAGAACTGGGAATTCAATTGGAAGATTCGAAATACATTGGATTGGATAAATTGAGTTTCTATACCAAAACAGATTTCAGCACATTACCTCAACTGGAAAGCGCATTGAAGAAAGCTGGAATGTGGCATCTCACAAAAATTATACCAGACGAAAAGAAGGAACGAAAAGAAAATGGTATTCTGAAGAATTTCTTTGTGATGAAATAGATAGATCAGTGCTAATAGCAAAGCACATATGTCGTAACTTGATCGCAACGACAATAACAAAGTAAGACAACAAAACCCGCCTTATCAGCGGGTTTTGTTGTATGATAAAGTAACGTTTAGCAAGCCTTGAAGCTCATATCGAGTCCGCTGACAGAGTGTGTGAGTGCACCGACTGAGATGTAATCGACACCGCACTCGGCATAGTCGCGCAAGGTATCGAAGGTGATGCCACCCGACGATTCGGTTTCGAACTGTCCACCGATGCGCTCCACGGCTTTGCGGGTAAGCTCGGGTGTGAAGTTGTCGAGCATGATGCGATCGACGCCACCTACAGCAAGCACGCGCTCCAGTTCTTCCATGGAACGGACTTCAATTTCTATCTTCAGGTCTTTGCCTTTGGCTTTGAGGTAATCTTTGGCACGGTTGATGGCATTTTCGATACCACCAGCAAAGTCTACGTGATTGTCTTTCAACAGAATCATATCGAACAGTCCGATGCGGTGATTGACTCCTCCACCAATCTTGACGGCAGCTTTCTCTATCATGCGCAGTCCGGGAGTGGTCTTGCGCGTATCGAGCACACGGGTATGCAGTCCATCGAGTTGTTTAACATAGCGACGCGTTACGGTAGCAATACCACTCATGCGCTGCATCACATTGAGCATCAGACGCTCGGTTTGCAACAGCGATTGCACCTTACCTTCTACCACAAAAGCCACGTCGCCGGGGTTCACTTCATCACCGTCTTTCAGCAAAACTTCTACTCTCAATGAAGGATCAAAATAATTAAAAATCTTCAACGCCATATCGATGCCAGCAATCACACCAGCCTCTTTCACCAACAATTTCGATTTACCAATAGCTGTAGCCGGAATGCAACACAATGTAGTATGATCGCCATCGCCAATATCTTCAGCAAAAGCCAATTTAATTAAATCTTCAACCAAATTATCCATTCGAATCCTCTATTCTCACCTGATTAATCAGGTATTGATTATTAATTTTCTTGTAAAACAGATGAACCCTGTAAGTACCGTGAGCAGAAGTAAGTGCATAAATCACAAATCGGGTATCTGCACGGGAACCTTCGTGTATTATTTCCAGACTTTTGGGTGGATTATCACGAAGAAACTGACTAAAAACTGAAATAAAATTAGATTTGGAATACGATTCATTGACAGAGCCATAGATAAAAGTAACCTGGCTACTTAATTGACTGACAAGCAATGAAGCATTTGATTTCTGAAAAGCCATTTCAACCGCAGCTTTTTCTTGCGAAAATAGCGTACTACACAAAACAGATCCGAAAAAAGTCACTAAAAACAATATCTTCTTCATCGTAATTTGCTTTTAATATGAGGCAAAATTACTCAAAAAAAATGTAATTTCGCAAATTGAAAGGGCAAATAATAAACCAAGTAAAATGAAGATTACTCTCTTGGTCGTGGGTAGAACTACCGAACGATACTTTACCGAAGCAATTGACGAATACAAAAACCGATTGAAACACTACATTCCTTTCGATCTGGAGGTAATACCTGAGCTTAAGAACACCAAAAATCTGAGCGAAACTCAACAAAAAGAGAAAGAGGGTGAATTAATATTGAAACAGATACAACCTGGAGATTACCTTGTGCTGCTCGATGAACGAGGAAAGGAGTATTCTTCTATAAAATTTGCTCAGTTTATCGAGAAAAAAACTCACTCTGTGTCCCGACGACTCGTATTCGTAGTAGGCGGTCCTTATGGTTTCTCCGAAAAAGTATATGACACGGCTCAGGAGAAATTATCAATCTCAAAAATGACCTTCTCGCACCAAATGATTCGAATGATTTTTTTAGAGCAAATTTATCGTGCCATGACGATTTTGAATAATGAACCGTATCATCACGAATAAGGATAATTCGAAACAGCTCAATACGTCACGAATTAAAAGAATGCGTCCTATTTTATTATTTCTAACGCATAATTCATCATTGAATGTTTAACAACGCTATAATCCCAGAGCTTAGCAACCGATGGCTCACCATACAAACGGAGATAAATAAAATTGGCGCAGATGGCTTACTGATAGGTGGAAACGTAAACTTGTTTTATGTGGCAGACCGTATCTTTAGTGGATTCTGCTATCTGCCAAACAAAGGTGAACCGTTGTTTTTTGTAAAACGTCCGATTCATCTAAAAGGCAATAATGTAATATATATTCGCAAACCTGAAGACATTCCTTCAATTTTATCAGAACGGAACATTGCTTTGCCTAAAACACTTCTGCTCGAAACAGATGAATTGACCTACAACGAGGTAATTCGTTTGCAAACCGCACTATCAGCCAAAAGTATTCTGAATGGCACAACGATTTTAAGAGCAATTCGTAGTATAAAATCAGACTATGAAATTTCTCTTTTACGCAACTCAGGGCAACTTCATGCTAACTGCTACCGCGAAATACCAAATCTATATCGAACAGGCATGACCGATTTAGATTTTTCGATTGAGATAGAACGGCTTTTCCGTCAAAAAGGGTCGTTGGGGCATTTCCGCACATTCGGTCAATCGATGGAAATATTCATGGGCAGTGTACTAGCAGGCAATAATGCAGAAACTGCTTCGCCTTATGATTTCGCCATGGGTGGTGCTGGCATGCACAGCTCCTTACCTGTGGGCTGCAACGGTACAAAACTAACAAACGGAATGGCAGTAATGGTGGATATGGGTGGCACATTCACTGGCTACATCACAGATATGACACGAATTTTCTCGATTGGTAAACTGACTGAATTGGCGTACAAAGCGCATCAGGTTTCGATTGATATTCATCACGAAATTGCTAATCTAGCAAAACCAGGTATTGCAACAGCCGACCTCTATAATTTAGCATTCACAAAGTCAGAAAAATACAATTTGAAAGAATATTTTATGGGATACAATCAGCAAGCTGGGTTTGTAGGACATGGGGTAGGTATAGAAATCAATGAATCGCCTGTATTGTCTCCTCGTTCAAAAGATATATTGACTCTAGGTTATGTCTTTGCTCTTGAACCCAAATTTGTCATTCCGGGCACGGGTGCTGTAGGTATAGAGAATACCTTTGTGGTAAATGCAACTGGCATAGAAAACCTCACTAAATTAAATGAAGAAATCGTAGAATTATAAACTGAAATCACATATTTCTAACTAAATAAAAGCTTTGAATCCTAATAAAACACGATTAATTTGCACAACTTATATTTTGGCATACTTATTGCATACATAGTTAGAGTGAAATTGTAGTAATAATCAAACCCAAGGCAGCGTTAAAAGGCAATAAAAAGCCCATATCCTTAAAAATATACAAGATTTCAAACTATATTTGCGTATTAATTGTTTGTAAACGAAAAGAATAACAACTAATTAAATGAACGAAACAAAAGAGTTAGTAAAAAAAATTATTGAAGGGATTCAAGAAAAAAAAGGGAATAAAATCACTGTAGTAGATTTGACAAAAATTCAAGATGCAATTTGTCATTATTTTGTAGTTTGTCAAGGTGGATCTTCTACTCATGTGGGAGCAATTGCAGACAGTGTTGTTGATTACGTTAAAAAGAATTTGGGAGATAAACCTCTTGCACAAGATGGTCGCACCAACATGGAATGGGTGGCTATCGACCACGGTTCAGTAATGACACACGTTTTTATGCCCGAAAGTCGTGAATATTATCGTCTTGAGCAACTTTGGAATGACGCCCGACTTACACATATTGAAGATATTTACTAAATTGCACATCATAGAATAACATTATGGAACAACCAAAGCTACCCATAAAGAAGCCAAATTTTAAGATAAATCTATACTGGGTTTATTCTTTTATCGCCATTACACTTCTTGGGCTATATTATTTCAATCCGAACATAACAATCAAAGAACAAAATTGGTCAAAATTTGAAGAATTAGCCAAATCTGGTGCCATCAAGAAAGTAGTTGTTTACACGAACAAAAAAACGCTTGAAGCCACATTATATGATAGTTCTGCTACAAAAGTTTTCACCAAAGAAGAATTAGTTGGCAGTGGCAAGAATATGCAAATAAAAGTCAGTATTCCTTCTGCTGATAAATTTAGCGATCAAGCACAAATCTGGAAAAAAGATTTCAACTTCAAAGCTGAAGTAGACTATAAAGAAGAAAACGACTTTATGAGCAATTTCCTGTGGACATTTGGTCCGCTCATCTTGTTGGCATTTGTTTGGTTCTACTTTATGCGTCGCATGTCTGGTCAAGGTGGCGGTGGCGGTGGCGTGTTCAACGTCGGCAAGGCAAAAGCACAAATCTTCGACAAAACAAATGTAAATAAAATCACATTCAAAGACGTAGCAGGTCTATCTGAAGCCAAACAAGAGGTGGAAGAGATTGTTGAATTCTTACGAAATCCTTCCAAATTCACAGAATTAGGTGGGAAAATTCCTAAAGGAGCATTGCTTATCGGCCCTCCAGGAACAGGCAAAACTCTTTTGGCCAAAGCTGTAGCAGGCGAAGCAGATGTGCCATTCTTTTCGCTCTCTGGTTCTGACTTTGTAGAAATGTTTGTGGGTGTGGGAGCTTCGCGCGTAAGAGATTTATTCCGTCAAGCAAAAGAAAAAGCACCATGTATTATTTTCATCGACGAAATTGATGCTGTCGGACGTGCTCGAGGCAAAAACCCAAGTATGGGTGGCAACGATGAACGTGAAAACACGCTCAATCAATTACTTACCGAAATGGATGGTTTTGGCACAAACAGTGGTATCATTGTGATGGCGGCTACCAATCGTGCTGACATACTTGATAAAGCATTGCTTCGTGCAGGTCGTTTCGACCGTCAAATTAGTGTCGATTTACCAGATTTGAACGATCGTAAAGCAATCTTTGGTGTACACCTTCGTCCAATCAAGATTGATGATTCAGTAGATATTGAATTCCTTTCGCGACAAACCCCTGGATTCTCTGGAGCAGACATCGCGAATGTATGTAATGAAGCAGCTCTAATTGCGGCAAGAAGTGGCAAAAGCTGTGTTCAAAAACAAGATTTCACAGATGCTGTTGATCGCATCATAGGTGGATTAGAGAAAAAGACCAAAATCACAACTTTAGAAGAGCGCCATGCAATTTCAATACATGAATCTGGTCATGCTACATTAAGTTGGTTTTTGGAACATGCCAGCCCGTTGATTAAAGTGACCATTGTTCCTCGAGGACGTGCATTGGGTGCAGCATGGTATCTGCCAGAAGAAAGACAAATCACAACAAAAGAGCAAATGCTTGACGAAATGTGCTCCACATTGGGTGGTCGTGCTGCTGAAGAATTGTTTCTCGGTCGAATCTCAACCGGGGCTATCAATGACTTGGAACGAGTTTCGAAACAAGCTTACGCCATGATTGCTTATTATGGAATGAGTGACAAGTTGCCTAATCTATGCTATTATGATTCTACTGGGCAAGAATATGCATTCACGAAACCATACAGTGAAAGCACAGCACAACAAATAGATAAAGAGGTGAGTGATATGATTTTGCAGCAATATAATCGTGCTAAAACATTGCTTACCAAACATAAAGATGGTCACGCAGCATTAAGCAAAATACTACTCGAAAACGAGGTGATTTTCAAAGAAGATCTTGAAAAATTATTTGGCGAAAGAGCATGGAAATCGCGTTCAGAAGAAATAATGAATCAGGTAAATGGAAACGAACCACCTGAATTAGTAGAAGCAACACCTGAATCTGAAAAAACAGAAGAGGCTCTTACCAAAGAATAATTGTAGAAATCAATACTGAAGCGGAATAATAGGGAACTATTATTCCGCTTTTGGTATATAAACCCGCCATTAATTCCTTAAAAAACTTTTTGTATCTTTGCATAAAATCTAAACTAAAACAGAATGTCTGAATTACTCAAACGCTCAATAACAGGATTTTCACTTGTTGCAGTAATGGTATTTGCTATACTTTTTCATCCTTTAGCTGCTTTATCACTATTTGCTGTTATCTGTTATTTTTCCTTATATGAATTCTACGGATTGATGAATCGCTATTCAGTAATAACAGATCGATATCTTCATTCATTTTCAGGCGCATATCTAGTAATCATTTTTTTTATATATTCTATGTCATTTTTCACAAAATGGCTTTTACTGCCCTATTTTTTCTATTTACTAACTCTTCCACTTACCGAATTATATAAAAAGGAAAATGCTTCGGTATTAAATATAGGTTTAGCTCTTCTTGGTCATCTATATGTAGCAATGCCTTTTGCACTCTTAGGATGGCTAGGCTACTTCCAACCATCAACTTACCAGCCAATTCTTATTTTGGCCATTTTTGTTAATATTTGGGCTAATGATTCTGGTGCGTATATAGTAGGTTCTCGATTTGGTAAACATCGACTGTTTGAAAGAATTTCACCAAAAAAATCGTGGGAAGGCTTTTTAGGAGGATTATTTATGGCTATCGCTGTCTCATCTATTTTCGCCATATATATTCATGCGCTTACCCCCATTGAGTGGATAGGATTTGGAATAGTCACTTCAATTTCAGCGACTTATGGAGACCTCTTCGAATCATTTTTGAAACGCTCTATCGGTATAAAAGATTCGGGGAATATACTACCTGGACATGGCGGAATGCTCGATCGATTCGATGCTCCACTTTTTGCAATACCTGCAGTAATGATATATTTATACTTCTTCTGCTAACAAGAAAATCACTTCAATTCGAGAGGAACAATCAATTTCATGCTGAAATTACGACCCATATTGAAAACTCCGTTTCTGCCTGTTGAATTGTTGATTGATGCATATTTCAGGCGACTTAAATGGCTTTGATAAGCTTCATCGGTCAAATTATTAGCACTGAAATAGAGTGAAAATATATTCTTGTGTTTGCGCATAAAATCAGTGCCAAATCCTGCATTTAAAAGCGTATAACCTGACGTTTTCGTTTCTGTGGCATACGCAGAATAGATTTGATTCTGTGCAAAATAGTTCTCAAATTCTATTTTGACATAACTATTTGTCAAGACATTTCCACATTTATTTAATTCACACTTCACAGTACATAGCCATTTTGCAGGTGGTGTAAAAGGTAAATATTTGGTCGAATCAGGCTGATTGAGTTGAGTAGCGTGGACAAAAGAGAAACTGTTTTCGATATGAAGCCAATCAAAAGGGTGCGGATGAATATCAAAACGAAATTCGCCCCCATAAAGATGAGCATTACCTGAGAAATATTTAAATGCACTATAATAACCCATGATGGAATCGCCACCAATATTTTTACTTAATTTTCTCAAATAGATATAATTATCTATCTGGTTATCAAACAGATTCAACTCTGCAGATATGTGCTCTGCATTTATACCAATCGTATAATCTAATTGTAAGCTATTCTCTGGTTTAAGATATGGATTGCCTATTTCATATCGCAATGTACCCTCGTGAGCACCATTTGCACCCAATTCGGCAATATTTGGTGCACGGAAACCTCTCGAAAGATTCAATTTAGTATAAACTGACTTGGAAAGTTGCCAAGTAGCACCTAAGCTTCCCGAAATCCCTGAAAATGACACATTAAATGCTTTGAATCTTTGAACAATACTAATAGAAGAAACGTCAACAGGAATGCCGTACCTTGACAAAAAAAGATCATTTGAAGACTGTGAACGATTATCTAAGCGCAAACCACCACTCAAATCAAATTTCCCAAAATTCTTTTTTGCAATGGCGAAAACACCAACATCAAACAGATGATATTCAGGAACTAAAAACTCAACACCTTTGTTTTCAGAAGTTTGTTTCATTCCATTCACACCAAATGAGAAATTGAAAAGATTTGACTCAGACAAATTATAGCGTAAATCATAACTCCACGTATTTAAAAGGAAATATAGCTGATAATCATTCGGATGAAGCACATCAGCAAACTCTTGACGTCTATTTTGCTGAAAAGCAAATGTGCTATTCAGATTCCCTTTCCCTAAATAGACATTGCTATTCCAAACAGTTTTGTAATGATTGATTTGCTGGAAAGGAGTGGATGGATGATACGACTTAAAATCATCATCCGTAGCCAAAATAGTGCCATCTTTTCCATTACTCAAAACTGCATGTTTTATGAATTTCCCAGAAACACTATCTCGCTCACCCTCGGTAATTCCCGGTTGAATATGATATGAACTAAATGTCAGATGTGAAAAGCCCCACGACTTATTGATTCCGACTAAACCATTTACGGCATTTTCTCGAAACCCTGAATTAAAGACATATCCGTCAATTCTATTTTGATAAGAATGTGCTTGTTTACTACTCAGGCGAACATCCCAAACTAACCCTTTTTGATTACCTTCGAGATGCATTGAATAACCAAATAATCCATTATTCGATCGATAGTTAGTAACAAAATTACCCGCTAATTTTCCTTCGGGTAATGTCGGCAATGAAATCAAATTAACAACTCCAGCCATTGCATCTGAACCATAAACAAGACTTGCCGGGCCTTTCAGTATTTCAACACGACCAACCTGGAACTCATCAATTTCAACGCCATGCTCATCGCCCCATTGCTGACCCTCCTGACGAACACCATCGTTCACAACTACCACACGATTATAGCCTAAGCCACGAATGACCGGTTTAGAAATTCCAACACCAGTGGTCACTTGAGAAACACCTGGTTGAAATGCGATGGCATCAATGATATTAGTTGACGCATTTTGTTTAAGTTGCAAATTGGAGACAATTGAAATAGGCGTTGGCGTTCTTTTTTGCTCACTCGATCGCGTCAGACCTGTCACTACAACTTCATTTAATTCTGTAGCAGCATATTCAAGTTGAAAGTTTCTGGATGAAACAACTGAGAGATCAACTGCCTCTAACACAGTCCGAAAGCCAAGATAAGTCAATTGAATCATCACTTTCGATGCTGGCAAGTTCATTATTTGATACTCACCATTGACATCAGATACTGCTCCAATTTTTAAATCAGGAAAATAAACCGAAACACCAATTAATGCCTCTCCATTTCTTGAATCGGTGATTTTCCCCACAAGAGAGTTTGCAGAAGAAACATAAGCAAAATTAGATATCGTATGAAGTAAAAATAGAATGGAAAGTATAGAAATCGAAACTCGTTTATTCATTAAATTTTAATATTACCATATAATTTTCAAGACATTCGTCTCAAAATATTACTTAATCAAACGAAAGCCAAAATAGGCAAGCAAAATCCCAAGGAATACACTGAGAGCAGCATACAACGCAAATTGCAGATAGAGTCCAGCTCGAAGTAAAGTCACATTTTCATTGGCAAAAGAAGAAAATGTGGTAAATCCACCACAAATGCCAACTGCCAAAAAGATGCGCCAATCGTCGTTCAGCCAAGTTGTTTTCTCGAAAAGGCCAAAAATTAGTCCGATAGCAAAACAACCAATCATGTTCACGCCCAACGTTCCAAAAGGAAACAGAATCGTAAAATAACTTTGCAGCCATTTTGAAGTCAAGTAACGCAAAATGCTACCAATTGCTCCACCCGAACCAACTAAAAGGATTGTTTTCATTTCTAAAAGGATTTATTTAACCGCAAAGAGCGCAAAGGTTTCGCAAAGAAACGCAAAGTTTATTGTCATTCATCTTATTTCTATTGTCTTTACTCTTGGTTCTTATACACCAAAACTCAATTCACAACCTTTGCAAGTTTCGTTAATCACACCATTATCATAAGCCAACACACCGTTCACAAACGTTTTTTCTACTTTTGTTTGGAACGAATCACCCTCCAAAGGCGACCATCCACATTTGTACAATAAATTATCTTGCGAAACTGTCCATTCGTTTTGTGGATTCACCAACACTAAGTCGGCAAAATATCCTTCGCGAATAAAGCCGCGGTTTTCTACGCGATACAACGTTGCAGGTGCGTGACACATTTTTTCGATGACCAATTCTAATGAGAAAACTCCCTGCAACGCCATTTCCAACATCAACATCAGTGAATGTTGAACCAGCGGTCCTCCAGAATATGCCTTGAAGCAACCACCCTCTTTCTCCGACAGTAAATGCGGAGCATGGTCTGTTGCTACCACATCCAATCGTCCGTTGATGAGCGCCTCTCTGAGAGCCAGTTTATCTGTTTCGCTCTTGATGGAAGGATTCCACTTGATGCGATTGCCATATCTTTCGTAATCACGATCGTCGAACCACAAATGATGCACGCAAACCTCCCCGGTAATTCGCTTTTCGGTTAGCGGTTTTTTTTCGAAAAGAGACATTTCTTTTTCCGACGAAAGGTGCAGCACGTGCAATCGAGCATTGTATTTTGTAGCCAAACCAACTGCTTGGGCTGATGACTGGTAACAAGCCTCTGCATCGCGAATAATTGGATGATATTTTAACGGCAAATCTTCTCCATAAAGGGCGGTATATTTGGCAATGTTGGATTTGATGACCTCTTCTTTTTCGCAATGCGTGGCAATCAACATATTCACTTCTGAGAAAATGCCCGAAAGCGTCTTTTCGCTATCCACCAACATATTGCCGGTCGATGATCCCATAAACACTTTCACACCGCACGTACGTTTCGGATCGGCTTTCAGCACTTCATTCAAATTATCGTTGGTCGCACCCATGTAGAACGAATAATTAGCGACAGAAACCTCAGCAGCACGGTCAAACTTCTTGTTCAGTTCGTCAATCGTCACAGTTTGCGGCTTCGTGTTTGGCATATCCATGTAGGAAGTAACTCCACCCGCAACAGCTGCACGTGATTCAGTGGTCAAATCGCCTTTGTGTGTCAAACCCGGTTCGCGAAAATGCACCTGATCATCAATCACACCAGGAATCAACCATTTGCCTATTCCATCAATCACCGTCACATTCGACAAATCGATTTCAGGTAGATTTCCGCTGTAAACCGCAGCTATTTTATCATTCTCAATCAACACAGAGCCAACAAAACGGCTTCCTTCGTTGATAATGGTGGCATTTTTGATTAGAGTCTTCATCTTACTATACATATAACAACTATGAGTAATAACACTAAAAAACTTTGCGTCTTAGCTCCTTTGCGTTAAATCAATTTACTACTTTTCCGTACAATTCAAACGGTTGACTATCAGTAATCAACACAGAATAAATTTCACCGATTTTCAGCTCATTTTCTTTCGATACCAAAACTTCGGGATCCACTTCTGGCGAATCAAATTCCGAACGACCAATGTAGAAATCTTCATCTTCGCGGTCAATAATCACAGCCAAAGTTTGTCCAACTTTCTGAGTGCTATGCTCTGCAGCAATATTTTCCTGCACACGCATCAGTTCATCCATACGCGCCTGCTTCACATCGGCTGGCACGTTATCCTCGTACTTCTCTGCGGCATACGTTCCGTCTTCTTCCGAATAAGGAAATGCACCCAATCGTTCGAAGCGAATATCTTTCACAAACTGAATCAACTCTTCGAAATCCTGCTCCGTCTCACCCGGAAAACCGACCAACAGTGTGGTGCGAATATGAATGCCGGGCACTTCTGCACGAATGGTTTTGAGCAATTCATACGTATCAGCTTTTGTCACCTTACGGCGCATCGCTTTCAGCATTGGGTCACTGATGTGTTGCAACGCAATATCAAGGTAGCTGCAAACGTTTTTTCGCTCGCGCATCACACGTAGTATGTCGTAAGGAAAATGAGCAGGATAAGCATAATGCAAACGAATGCGCTCCACACCCGGCACATCCGAAATGGCTTCAATCAACTGAGCCAGTCTATTCTCTTTGTATAAATCAATGCCATAATAGGTCAAATCCTGCGCAATCACCTGAAACTCTTTCACTCCAGCAGCAACCAGATTTTGAACTTCTGTTACAATCTCTTCCATTTTGCGGGAGCGGTGCTTGCCCGTCATCAACGGAATGGCACAATAAGCACACGTACGGTCGCAACCTTCACTGATTTTCAGATAAGCATAATGGCTTGGAGTTGTAATAGAACGGTCTAACGCTACATCCTGCTGATACGATTTACCTAAATCGGTAATTACATTCTTCCAGTTAAACTTGCCGTAATATTTATCTACTTCAGGAATTTCATTTTTCAGTTCTTCTAAATAACGCTCAGACAAACAACCCATTACGAGTAGTTTCCCAATTTTGCGTTTCTTTTTAGCTTGCACAAATTGCAGAATTGTATTGATAGACTCCTCTTTTGCATCACCGATAAATCCGCATGTATTAATCACTACAATTTCACCATTCGGCTTCTCAGAATCGTGTTCAACAGTGTATCCGTTTGCAATAAACTGACGCATCAGACTCTCGCTATCTACCAGATTCTTAGAGCACCCAAGCGAAACTATATCTACTTTATTTTTTTTCATATTTTATTAAGACCGCCTTGACTACATCGGACGAAAATATTTAGTTCGATTATAAAACAAAAGCACCTTTTTAAAGTTCTCAACAAATCGAAAACAATAAAAAAATGCCAACAAAAAGAAAAAATGATATTCAGAAAATATAAAATCCGAAGCCTAATCTTCTCCTTCGAATGTGATTATTTGAGTGCCTCCGCGCCAAATATCATCACCCAGTTTTCTGAGTTTTTCAAAATCATCGGCAACGACTTTACCAAAAATATTGCAACAATCAAGCCCCTTACCTTCGCCATAATATATCCCCAAGCATCCTGAAGTTTTAGCTCTCAATGGATGCAAAGGTCCTAAAACTATTTCACCAGGTTCTGTAAAAACAGATGCATTCTCTTGTATTATATCTAGAATTGGAGCATCGTCAATCCAAATTTCCTGACCAGAAACTCGAGCGTGAAAAAAGTTTTTGGTAAACGGCAATACTTCGACAAAAGCATTGCATGTAGCTGGCGCTTCTTTTGTATACAACTCAAATCGTATAATTTCGCCTCTTTCTGTTTTAATTCGAAAAAAAGACATAGCCATTTTGCGCGTTAAGTTAAAAAACTATTCCCCAAACAAAGAGTCCACAAACTCCTTTTTATGAAAGACCTGTAAATCGTCGATTCCTTCGCCTAATCCGATATACTTCACCGGAGTATGAAACTGATCGGAAATACCAATTACGACGCCTCCTTTTGCTGTGCCATCCAGTTTAGTGATTGCCAGAGCGTTTACCTCTGTAGCTGCCGTAAATTGCTTAGCCTGCTCAAACGCATTTTGTCCAGTAGAACCATCCAACACAAGCAGAATTTCGTGCGGAGCATCGTCCACCACTTTCTTCATCACGCTTTTTATCTTGGTCAATTCGTTCATCAAACCTACTTTATTATGCAACCGACCAGCTGTATCAATAATCACCACATCGGCGTTGTTTGCCTTAGCCGAGCTTAATGCGTCGAAAGCAACTGAGGCAGGGTCAGACCCCATTTTCTGCTTGATCACAGGGACACCAACACGTTCTCCCCAAATGACCAATTGCTCCACTGCTGCAGCACGAAAAGTATCTGCTGCACCGAGATAGACCGAAAGACCATTCTTCTTGAACTGATGCGCTAACTTGCCGATGGTTGTGGTTTTGCCCACACCATTCACACCGACCACCATTATTACATACGGTTTCTTATCTGCAGGAACTGAAAATTCTTCCAAATCTTCGCTATTGGTTTCGGTAAGTAAAGCCGCAATTTCGTCGCGAAGGATTTCGTTTAACTCAGATTGGTTGACAAATTTATCGGAAGACACCCGTTTTTCGATTCGGGTAATAATTTTCAAGGTTGTTTCGACACCCACATCAGACGTAATTAGAATCTCTTCTAATTGGTCGAGAACATCATCATCAACTTTAGATTTTCCAACAATAAGTCTGGAAAGTTTAGAAAAAACATTCACTTTTGTCTTTTCCAACCCTTTATCCAGTGTCTCTTTTTTCTCTTTTGAAAAGAAATTAAATATCCCCATAATTTGACCTCAAAATACTGTAATTCAGACACAAAAGTAATGAAAATATAAATACAAAAAAAGCTCCCCAATATGGGAAGCTTTTGTAATTCGGAATACTAATATTTTTATTTCGCGAAAAAATCTTTCACTTTTTCGTTAGGAACCATTTCGTCAGCGAAAGTATAAGCTCCTGTTTTAGGTGATTTAACCATCTTGATTACTTTAGAATAAGTACGTCCTTCACCTGTTTGTAATGATGCTACGGTTTTCTTTGCCATGGTGGATCTTATTTAATTTCTTTATGAACTGTCACTTTTTTCAAGATGGGGTTGTATTTTTTCAACTCCATACGAACTGTAGTGTTTTTTCTATTTTTTGTAGTAATGTAACGCGATGTACCTGGCATACCGCTAGTTTTGTGCTCTGTGCACTCCATTATTACTTGGATTCTATTACCTTTTGCTTTCTTTGCCATTTTCTTTTTCTCCTTTATCCAATAACACGAATTTCACTTAAGAAACCATTCTCGATTGCTTTTTTAACAGCAGCGTCCAAACCAAGTTTGTTGATGGTTCTCAAACCTGCAGCTGATAACTTAAGATCAATCCACTCTTCTTGCTCTACCCAGTAGAACTTTTTTCTGAAAAGGTTGACATTGAACACTCGCTTAGTTCTTCTTTTCGAGTGTGATACGTTGTTGCCAACCATCGCTTTTTTTCCGGTAATCTGACAAATCTTCGACATTGCTATCTTGTGTTTTATGATTATTTTTTCCTATTTTCTCAAACAGTCCGCAAAGTAAAGCAATATTTCCGAACTATACAAATTATTGTTTGTAAAATTCCAATTTTTAGGACTTGTTAGCGAACCTACTACGACTCATTGATTTTTAATAGCAGAAATCATTTCAGCAGCCATCAACATAGCTTGATTTGCGAATCGTACAATATTAGCCTCACGCACTGTTCCAAATCGAAAATGCTCGACACGTATTTTATCAAAAACCTTCACCC
>JBAXQU010000036.1:0-28354 GCA_037131555.1 Bacteroidota bacterium | reverse complement strand
GGCTTCGGCACACCCGGTTATCAAAACTCTCAATACCACAATGCCGGAGAAACCGATGATGAGATACTCATCACTCCCGAAATATTTTCGCCTGACGAAGATGGTTACAACGATGTGGTGAATATTAATTACCATTTCGATGTGCCTGGCTATACTGCTAGTATCACTATTTTCGATAGCAAAGGACAAGTGGTAAAACCATTAATCCAAAACGAATTATTAGGAATCAAAGGCACATTCAGTTGGGATGGTATAAACGCTAATCGCGAAAAAGCAAGAATAGGTATTTACATTATTTATTTCGAAGTCTTCAATTTGGAAGGCGATGTGAGGCATTATAAGAAAACTTGCGTGCTAGGAGGCAAGCTATAGGTAAGTAAATAAATTATAGAGACTCACACCAAACAATATTTTGAATAGCATTTTTCATCGTTTGGTAGGAAGACTACTAACGATTCTGCCTAGAAATAAACAAATCATACGCAGTGTTGTTTTATGAAATAAAAGTAAAATAAACGAGATAAAAACCCATTAAGTAATTTATGAAAGAAAAGTTTTTACCTTTGTTCTCAAATCAACCATCTAGAAGAAATTAATGGAATTTAAAGCAGGTAAACTATTGGATAAAATTGAGTATCCAAGTGACTTAAGAAAACTAAAGGAGATCGAGTTGCCTGAAGTGAGTAAGGAGTTGCGTCAATATATTATTGATGTTGTTTCGAAAAAAGGTGGGCACTTTGGCGCTAGCCTTGGTGTGGTTGAACTCACCGTTGCACTCCATTATGTATTCAATACTCCTTATGATCAATTGGTTTGGGATGTAGGTCACCAAGCATACGGTCATAAAATACTTACTGGCAGAAGAAAGGTGTTTGATACAAATCGTTTGTATAAAGGCATCAGTGGTTTTCCAAAACGTTCGGAAAGCGAGTTCGACACTTTTGGTGTAGGACATTCTTCCACATCAATTAGCGCTGCTTTGGGAATGGCGGTTGCATCTGCTTATAAAGGAGAAAAAGAAAAACAACATATTGCAGTGATTGGTGATGGAGCGATGACAGGAGGTATGGCTTTCGAAGCATTGAATCATGCTGGTATTTCCAATTCCAATTTATTAGTTGTATTGAATGATAATTGTATGAGTATCGATCCTAATGTAGGGGCTCTGAAAGATTATCTCACCGATATTACTACATCACATACGTATAATCGATTGAAAGATGATGTATGGAAATTGCTTGGTAAAATGAGTAAGTTCGGACCATCCGCACAAGACATCGTATCGAAAATAGAGAATGGAATTAAGTCTTCATTGCTCAAACAATCCAATATGTTCGAGTCGTTAAAGTTTCGTTATTTTGGACCAGTTGATGGACATGATGTGGAACGACTTACGAAAGTGTTACAAGATTTGAAAGATATACCAGGACCGAAAATATTACATTGTTTGACACAAAAAGGAAAGGGATATAAGTTTTCGGAAGAAGGAAATCAAACAGTTTGGCATGCACCGGGTTTGTTCAATAAGGATACTGGGGAAATAATAAAAATTGTACCCAAAGTTCCACAACCTCCCAAGTATCAGGATGTGTTTGGATATACCATCGTGGAACTAGCAGAAAAGAATTCGAAAATAATGGGAATCACTCCGGCCATGCCAAGTGGATGCTCATTAAATATTATGATGAAAGCAATGCCTGATAGAGCATTTGATGTGGGCATAGCCGAACAACATGCTGTTACGTTTTCGGCAGGACTCGCCACACAGGGGCTTGTTCCTTTCTGTAACATCTATTCATCATTTATGCAACGAGCATACGACCAAGTGATTCATGATGTTGCGTTGCAAAATTTGCATGTTGTCTTTTGTTTAGATAGAGGAGGATTTGCAGGCACCGATGGTGCTACACATCATGGTGCTTATGATTTAGCATATTTTAGATGTATCCCGAACATGATAGTTTCTGCACCTTTAAACGAAGAAGAATTAAGAAACTTGATGTATACAGCACAATTGGATGAAACCAATGCGCCTTTTTCAATCCGTTACCCACGTGGTAATGGAGTGATGACAGAATGGAAAAAGCCGTTCACTAAAATAACAATAGGAAAAGGTCAACGAATACAGAATGGTGACGATTTGGCGATATTAAGTATCGGTCATATTGGTAACTATGTAATAGATGCTTGCAAGGAATTGGAAAAGCAAGGAATTAAAGCGGCTCACTATGATATGCGTTTTGTAAAACCAATTGACGAAATCTTATTACATGAAGTTTTTGGAAAACATCAGAAGGTGATTACTGTGGAGGATGGATGTGTTATGGGTGGTATGGGAAGTGTTGTCATTGAATTTATGGCTGATAACAATTATACTGCTCATGTAAAACGATTAGGGATTCCTGATAAATACATCGAACATGGCGAGCAACAACAATTACATACAGAGTGTGGTTTCGATGTGGATGGTATCGTGAAGACCGCCAGAGAACTTGCAGGAGAAAAGATAATTGGTAAAACAATGGTAGGTTAATACCTATTCAACTTCCTCAAATTTTGCTTGTTTTTTTTCTTTTTCTTTGCTGAATTGGTACCTCAAGGTAAAAGCCCAAACCATATTAGCACCTTTGTTTACGGTGAACAAAAAATTATTTCGAGTGGTTGCAGCATTGTGGTAGACCACTGGAATAATCGAATTGCAATAGCGAACATCCAAAAAAAGACGATTCACAATCCTACAACCTAACCCAATGTTCAAAGCAATTTCGTTATTTTTGAAATTGTTTTCATACCCACCTCCATAATCAAAAGTGCCTTCTTGTTTCATCGTAACAAGTCTTCCGTACGATGGTCCAATCTCAAAGAAGAAATTATCTATTCTTTTTTTCTTGATATTAAACACCATGTTGTGTTTGAATAGTAAAGGGATTTCAACGTAATTGAGATTTAATTTATAGTAGTTGTAATTATTTACCGAATCAGCAGGCTGCAATGAGCCTTTTTGGGTGTAAAGTACCTCAAACTGTAAAGAGTTTTTTTCGGAAAGTTTGGCGTTTAAGGAGGCTCCAATTGTAAGTCCTGCTTTATGAAAATCATTGTCATAAGGATCTACCCCATCTAAATCCGATGCGACTACCCCAGCAATTAATCCAGGTTTGAAAATCTGAGAAAATACTTGAATAGGAGTGATGCTGATTGAAAGAAAAATAAATGACCTGAAAATGCTTTGCATTGCTTTTATTGTTGAGTTCACAAATTTAGATAATTCTATTGAATCTTGAGAATAATTAGATTCTTTAGAATTTATATTCAAAAAGAATACCGTTTAAAAAAAATCAATAATATATTTGGTTGGAATAACTATAAAGTGGTATATTTGGTCGCTAAATAAAAAATCCTAAGAATAATGAAAGCACAACACAACACAACAATTTTAAAAGTAGCGTCAGCTCTATCAATTGCGTTATCCATGGTTGCTTGTAGTTCGTCTACAAACGAATCGAATGAAGTATCGACTAAGACATCTGATGTAACCGCTCCTCCTGCCAATAAGGTACAGGAATCGAAAGCGAAAAAAGTATTTAGTTCAATACCCGTTCCTATCGAAGCCACGAAGCTGCTTAAGGATGCAGGTGCTAAATACAATGCTAGTTATCTTAATCCGATTGAAAACGCATCGAAGTATGCTTCTGTGAAAGCAAAAGCTATTAACCTTGGTGTTTTTGGATCGGACTTAAGTTTCATTAGTTTGTATGATCAAACGCAAGAGTCGATGTTGTATTTGAAATGTACAAATACCTTAGCTTCTGGTTTAGGAATTACAGGTGCATTTGACGAAAATACAACTACACGTATTCAAGAAAGTATGGACAAAAAAGATTCGTTGCTTGCAATAATCTCAGGTTCGTACTGGACTGCGGATAAGTATTTAGTTGGAAATGGACAACCTGGAGTATCTTCATTAATTGTTGCTGGAGGTTGGGTTGAAGGACTTTACATTGCAACCCGTATTGCCATAACCACTAAAAACGAAGCCATCATTACTCAAATTGGAGCCCAAAAAACTTCGCTTGTTAATCTTATTGAGTTATTAGAAACATACAAGAATGAAAACAATGGAACTGTTGAAGTTTTGAAAAGTTTAAATGATTTGAAAGCTGTATTTGATGCTTCAACTACTGATGCTTCTGGAAAATTAACTGACGCTCAATTCAAGGCGATATCAGACAAAGCTGGCGAAATAAGAAATTCCTTCATTAAACCGTAACTTATTTTATTTAATTAAAAAACCGAATAGTATTACATGCTGTTCGGTTTTTTTATTTTCTATTAATATTGGACGAAATGAGTTGCAATGCTTTTCTCACGCAGTCTAATCTCAGGGATTTATTATGCTTGATAAATAGCTAGCAATAGATGATATTAAAATCAACTACAAAAACAAATAATTAGATAATAATTTATTAGTTAGTTGGAATAATGATTCTTATTTAATGATTAGTTTCTTACTGAATTTTTGTTCACCTGCAATAAGTGTGGCAACATACACACCAGCAGAAAGTTTGCTCTTGTCTTCAATTAAGAATGTATGTTCTCCTGAACCTAAATCTCCAGTAAAGATATTAGCTACTTCTCTGCCAAGGAGGTCATTTATTTTCAAAATAACTCTTTCTTTGTGGATTAAATTAAAGTTGATAGTTGTGTTGTCTTCAGCAGGATTGGGATATATTACAAAATTAATATTGTTAGCCAATTCATCAATCCCCGCAGGGGCACCACTTATATTGATATCATCAATGTAAATATTGTTGCCTCCTTTGCTAGTAAATCCAAATTTAATAAACAAATTGTTCTCGGTAATGTAGCCGCCAAGTATGACCGTTACTGGCAACCACTCACTTGAAGTTGGGACAAAATTACTAGTTTGAATTGGTGCCACAGCTAATGCAGCACCATTAATAGCTTTCCGAATGTTCCAGGTTTTACCGCAATTGGACGAAACATAAATAGAAAGTTTGTCGAAATCTGTACTAGTTCTTTGGGCGTATGCCACTTTAAATGTAAGTACAGGACTAGTTCCTGAAATCGCAGTCATATCAATAGAAGGACTAATGAGTTCGTCAACATTTCCACTTTGTGCTACATTATTTGATAACATCACAGATTTAGTACCGGTGTAAGCTGCAGTTGAAGTTTGAACAAATGTGTTTCCTCCTGGAGTTAGATTGTTTACTTGCCAATCTGAATTAGGAACAGTAGTTGTTTCGAAACCTTCGCTGTAGAAAGTTGAATGGTACATTGCTGTAGAAGGATTAACGCGAATATAGCCTACTTTATTAGCACTTACAGTACCTGATGCATTCGAAACGGATAATGATACGTTGTACAAACCAGGAGTGTTGTAGACAACAGTTGGAGTTGAATCGGTTGATGTGGAAGGGGTTCCTCCAGGAAAACTCCAAGACCAAGAAGTTGGATTTCCGTTCCAAGCAAGATCGCTAAAAGTAATGCTCTCACCTTGGCACATTACATTGTTTGTTGTATTGTCCGTGGTAAAATCTGCTTGACATAAGACAGAAGCTGTGCTAATACCTGTAGCTGCTAAGTTTGCTGTTGTCCATAAATTATTTCTTTGTCCGTTAGTTTGGGTATTAGTATTGGTTAAAGCAGCACGCATACGTGTTCGTTGCCCGGCAGTAAACATATTGGAACAATAAGAATACTCCATATAGTTTTGTACATTTTCGATAATTGGTGGTGTACAACCAGCATCCGCCAAATTACAACTTGTATGTCCTATTGTTATCGGAGTATCGTTTACTCCATCATTACCACATGCAACACCCGGATTATTATTGCTACCCCAAGTGTGTTGAAGGTTTAGGTAATGGCCTATTTCGTGAGTTAATGCTCTGGATGTTGAAGTATTGCCAGTGCCGATGCTGCCTATATAAGTTGAAAGAATAATTACACCATCAGCTGCTGCGGAAGCCATGCTTGGATAATAGGAATATCCAGCAACTCCTGCAGTACCCATGCTTTTTACGGTCCAAACATTTAGATATTGATTTCTTGGCCAATCATTGAGTTTCGAATTATCATCCGCATTATTTGTAAGTGATGAATATACTCTATCAATGCCGTTGGTACAATTTCCATTCGGATCTTTTTGTGCTAAACGAAATTGGATTTGAACATCAGAAGCAATGGTTCGGAATGAATTAACAATATTAGCAGTATCGCTATTAAGTTTTCGATAATCATTATTCAAGATTCTTACTGCATCTATTACTTGTGCGTCCGATATGTTTTCTGGCCCACCTTCATTTATTATGTGAAATACGATAGGAATGGTATAAATGGTTATAGCCTTCTCTTGGTCTTTGTATTGGTGAGCTGCCGCTTCTTGGTCAATTTGCTCGTAGCGCGCTTCTTCATTAAGAAAGTCTTGTTTTAATTGAGGATTCAAGCTGAATGCTTTTCTCATCATTTCGTCTGTTCCACAATTCATATATCCATTTTGTGCAATGGATGTTTGCGGTAATACAAGACAAAATAACAAAGCGCTTGTGATTGTAAATTTAATTGGTGAAAAAATCTTCATTTATAAGTACATTAATATTGAGTTACGAAATTAATAAATAATTAGATGCTACGCATACCAATACCCATCAAAATTAAATAATTTCGACAGAATAAAGGATTGTGGGGTTGATAGTGATTAAAAAGCCTTATGCCAAAGCTTGTTTCAAGTCGGCTAAAAGGTCTTCGATGTCTTCAATTCCAACACTTAATCTAAGTAATGATTCTACTACACCTGCTTTGTCGCGTTCTTCTTTTGGTATTGAAGCGTGAGTCATCGTTGCCGGATGATTGATTAAAGATTCCACACCTCCTAATGATTCGGCTAAGGAGAATACTTTCATACTCGATGCTATTTTGAAAGCTTCTTCTTGTTTGTTTCCTTTTAATGAAAACGAAATCATTCCACCAAAATCGCGCATTTGTTTTTTTGCAATCTCATGGTTTGGATGGTCTGTAAATCCTGGCCAATATAATTTATCTATCTTAGGATGTGTTTTTAAATATTCAGCTATTTTTCGTCCATTGAAGCAATGGCGCTCCATACGGATGTGCAATGTTTTAATGCCGCGAAGCACAAGAAAACTATCTTGTGGTCCTGGAGTTGCGCCACAACTGTTGTGTATAAAAGCAAGTTGAGTGTACAAATCTTCATTGCTGGTGCATAATGCTCCCATTACCACATCGCTGTGTCCACCCAAATATTTAGTAACCGAGTGCATCACAATGTCGGCACCAAGGGCGAGGGGGTTTTGAAGATATGGTGATGCAAAGGTATTGTCTACTGCACAAATCAGGTTGTGTTCTTTTGCTATTTTAGCCGATGCTTCTATGTCGATAATCTGCATAGTAGGATTGGTAGGTGTTTCGAGCCAAATCATTTTAGTGTTGGCATTGATGTACTTCTTAATATTCGAAGCATCTTTCATGTCAATAAAATGAAATTTGATACCGAAGTTGGCAAATACTTTTGTAAACATTCGATAGGTGCCACCATACAAATCATCACCAGTAATTACTTCATCACCTGGTCGTAAAAGTTTGGCTACTGCGTCTATTGCGCCCATTCCACTGCTGAAACACAAGCAATGTGTTGCTCCTTCGAGCTCGGCAATGCATTTTTCTAAAGCGGTGCGTGTAGGATTTTTTCCGCGTGCATACGCATATCCTTTATGGTTTCCGGGCGATGCTTGTGTATAGGTTGATGTTTGATAAATGGGAGTCATGATGGCTCCTGTTGTTGGGTCAGGTTCCTGACCAGCATGAATGGCTTTGGTACCAAAGCCGAAGTTTTTCGAATCGTTCATTTTTAAAATTTGCTCGCAAAGGTAGAAAAGATTTGCACAAGTATACGAAGCAGATTCGAAGCTTGAAATAAAATTATGGTTTAGAAAGTATGTGCATATCCCAGCCCAAGGATATAATTGTTTTGAGGATTGATGGCAACTTTTTTGGAAGAAATATTTACTTGATTAAAATTGTTCTCGAACAAATAATAGATTTCAAATTCGTTGATTAAGTTGGGATGATAATAAATACCAGCAAAGTAACGCACTCGGTTGAATTTATATTGCCAATGAACATAAGGTTGATTCAAATAAAAATATACCTCTTCGGCTAGGTAGGGTTGAAATCTGAATTGTTTTTCGTAAGTAATCGAAACTTTATTTCTGAAATAATATTCAGGAAATTTGCCAGTAGGAGTAGTGTATACATCTTGTACTTGCCATTGTAACATCGACCGATTGTTAAACAAAAATTGAAAAAGTTTTTTTCGTAAGGTAACGGTGGCATATACCTGATGTCGAGAGGTAAATGTTTCGGTTTTTTGTTGTTTTTCAGTAATCACATAAGCCAACGAAAAATGAAAGTTTTTGTTCATTTTATAATTTAGCCCAATATCAAGATAGACAAAATTAGGATTGGTAACATTGTTCACTACTCGGCCTTCCTCGTTCAGGCGCACCAAAAGTCGCTTGGTAATATTTTTTTCAAGATAGATGTTTTCCCATACTTCAGCATCATTCAAAGGCAACGATTGTGCATGAGCGAATGGTATTGCGTTTGCAAAAAAAACAATAAAGACGAAATACTTTTTCACTTTACAAATATAGATATATTTAAATCGAATTGATGCTTGGCTAAAATTAATCGTGAGCCGTAGCAAATGATGAGAATAAAAAAGTCCCGAATTTCTTCGAGACTTTCTTCATTCATTATACATTGTATTACTTAGATAATAGGGCAAGCAATGATGGCTGAATATTCGCCATCGCCAGTGTCGTTGCTGAAACATGCGGCTACGTAAGCAACTTTGCCTACTTGGTCCTCAGTATGCGGTATGTCGAAACGCATGGAGCCGCTTTCCATTTCGGGTTTTAGCATATCTATAGTAGGAGGTGCAGCATTTGCATCTAACACTAGCATTATTATTTTCAAGCGTTTTACTCGCGGTGGTTTGGCACCGCTAGTAGGGTCTTCTGCATTTACTGCTTGTATTTCGCTGTTTAGGTGAGTAGTTGATCTCAACACTAAAGTAGGTATTGCATTAGGTGCTTTTATTTTACTTTTTGGATTATCGACATGGATGTTAAACACCATTAAATCCAAATTTGATAGGATAATGGATTTATTGTTTTTCAATTGTTGCGTCAATCCATCTGTAAAAGTATGACTGTTTTTATAATTTTTGTTGATCACCGCAATAGACAATTTACCATAAGTTGTCGGGTCGATGTATTTTTTATAAGCGGTATCCCATTCAGATTTTAATTGGAGCAATTGGGTTTTTTGATCATCTGTAATTCCTAATCGTGCTTGGTTAGCAGGGTCAACGGCATAAGGCACTAAAATGCCAAAAAAGATTTCGTAAAAAACGAGGGTTTTGCTGTAATTAATCATGATATATAGATTTAATTGGTAACTATTTTTGTTTTATATTTCAATCTATAAGTCGTATAACCTATGCTACGGCTTCGTTTGGAGGAAATATAATATTGTATTGCTCGGCTCCTTCGAGTGTTTTTTTGCAATCTGTTTGGTACATAATTGCGACACAAAGATAACTATTTTTAAATATCCAAACAAAATCGCAAATATATTTTTATATATTGATTTTTTATACTTGTTTTATATTGAAATAGTATTCTGAAAACTGTTTTAAATTCTGAAAACTGAATTTCCTACAATTATACATAAAGTCGTCAGCTTTATGCATAATGGCGGTTTTTGGATAAATTAAAATCAGATTTTGAGCAATAATTATTCATTATCAATCATTTAAATTATTGGCACAAAAAAACGCCCCGTAATAAATTACGAGGCGTAAGGCTAATTTTTACTCTTTTTAGCTTATTTCCACCCTCCACCCAATGCCTGATAGATGTCCGTTACGGCATTAAATTGTTCTTGTTTTGTTTTTATCAAATCAATTTTAGCATCCAAAGCATCGCGTTGAGTCATCAAAACTTCGAAATAATCGGCTTTGCCGTATTTAAAAAGTTCGTTCGAAATATCTATCGATTGAGTCAAAGCATCCACTTGTTTACTTTTGAGTTCGAATGCTTGCCCAAGATTATTTATGTTCGACAGTTGGTTCGATACCTCTACAAAGCCATTCAAAATCGTTTTCTGATAATTATACATGGCCTCAATTTGGCGGGCTTTGGCTTTGTTAAATTCAGCTTTTATGGCGCTTCTATTGATTAATGGCGCCACTAAATCTCCGGCCAAATTATACATCAACGATTGTGGTGTGGTGAACAAAAACGAAGGCTTAAACGCCTGAAACCCTACACCAGCAGTGATGCCAAACGATGGGAAAAATTCGGCTTGTGCCGATTTTACATCACATTTGGTGGCAAACAGTTCGAATTTGGCTTGTTTAATATCAGGTCGGTTGGCCAACAGTTGCGATGGTATTCCGCTTTTTATTTGTTGAGGCAATTGTTTCATAAACGAAGATTTATCGCGAACAATAGCTTGCGGATACCTACCCATCAAGAAATTAATCTTGTTTTCATTTTCCTTTATTTGTTGAAGCACATCAAACTCCATGCTCTGCGAATTCAATACATCTGCTTCAAATTTCTTAACCGCCAATTCGCTCACCTCCGAAGCTTCTTTCTGAATTTTTACAATTTCCAAAGCGTCTTTTTGCAGTTTTATTGTTTCGCGAATAATGTCGAGTTGATTATCCAACGAAAGTAATTGGTAATAGGTTTTAGAAATATCAGAAATCAAATTTGTAATCACAAAATTTCTACCTTCAATACTCTCGAGGTATCTAGTAAATGCAGCCTTTTTACCGTTTCTGAGTTTTTTCCAAATATCAACTTCCCAAGTAGTATTTAGTCCAAGGTAAAAATTCCCAAGATTTTCGGGCACAAGCTCTCCCGGGGTTATTTCGGCAGATGCATCTCCCGCTCCTTGGCTAGAATATCGCCCCACCTTTTCGAGCCCCGCCCCTGCCACTCCGTTCACCATCGGGAACAACATGCCTTTTCTCAATCGCACATCATTTCTTGCCATTTCGATGTCTTGCACCGTCATCATCAAGTCGAGATTGTTTTTCAGAGCCGTATCAATAAGGCTCACCAGGTTTTTATCCCCAAAAAAATCTTTCCATTTTATTTGTGCCGAGTTCACAGAGTCTTTCGAATCAGTGTACGAATCAGGCATTGCCTTGTCTTTATCCTGCACAGGAGTAAGCATTTTGCAACTCGCAAAAGCGATGCAAATAACTAAAATAAAAAAGCTTTTAAATTTTCCGAATACATTCATTTTATATCATTTCATCCGTTAAAGGTTCATCTTGTTGATTCTCGACAAAGGCATGTCTTTCGGAAATTCTTGCAAAAATGTAATACAGCCCCGGAACAATAAGCACCCCGAAAATAGTACCAAACACCATACCTCCAGCAGCGGCTGCACCTATCGTTCTATTACCAATAGCACCAGGCCCAGTAGCAAACACAAGCGGAAGCAATCCGGCAATAAACGCAAAAGAGGTCATCAATATAGGGCGAAGACGAGCAGCAGCACCATCAATAGCCGATTGCATTACACTCTTTCCTTGCCTATGCCTTTGTATGGCAAACTCCACAATCAATACAGCATTTTTTCCCAAAATACCGATAAGCATTACCATTGCTATTTGAGCATAAATATTGTTTTCAAGACCCATTGTTTTAATAAAAAAGAAAGCTCCAAAAATACCCACAGGCAATGAAAGTATGATGGGCAGGGGCAATACAAAGCTTTCGTATTGAGCAGACAATACCAAATAAACAAAGATGAGAGAAATAAGAAATATATAAATTGCTTGATTTCCTTGTCTCGATTCGTCAATGGAAATACCCGCCCATTCAATTCCAAAACCTTTAGGTAATTTCTTTTTAGCCACCTCTTCCACCGCAGCAAGCGCTGATCCGCTGCTATAACCATGTGCTGGGCCACCATCGATTTCTGTTGAGTTATATAAGTTATGCCTTGTAATTTCCGATAATCCCAATACCTTTTCCATCTTCATAAAAGAAGAATAAGGAACCATTTGGTTGCTATCATTTTTTACATAGAATTTCATAAGATCGCTCGGCTGCTCTCGGTAGGAGGGCAAAGCCTGAACCATTACCTTATACTGCCTGTCATATTTAATAAAGCTAGTTTGGTAATCGCTACCAATAAATGTCGAAAGGTCGTTCAGCGCATTATCAATAGCTACGCCTTTTTGCTTGGCTTTATCATAATCAATCTTTAAATTATATTGAGGAAAACTTGCACTATAGAACGAAAAAACATCAGTAAGTTCAGGTCGCTTGTTAAGTTCCTTCACAAAATCATTATTTACAGTCTCCATTCTTTTGTAATCTCCTGAAGCTGATTTGTCCAAAAGTCGACATTCAAAACCACCCGCAGCACCATAACCAGGCAAAGCCGGAGGAGGGAAAAATTCAATGGAAGCACCTTTAATATTTTTTGCTTTATCTTCCAACTCTTTCATTACTTCCGAAGTTGAACGTTTTCGCTCATTCCAATCTTTCAGATTTATCAAACAACTTCCCGAATTATCGCCCGTTCCTTCCGATAAAATTTCATAACCTGCCATGGCCGATACCGATTTTATTTCATCAATGGTTGAAGCTATTTTTTGTAATTCAGAAGCCACCTCATCCGTTCTTTCTAATGTAGAACCGGGAGGAGTAACAATAATGGCATAAAAAAGACCTTGGTCTTCGTTTGGTATAAATCCAGAAGGCACTTTGGTACTCAAGCCCCAAGTTCCTAAACAAAATAGAATTAAAACAATAAATGTAATTACTCTTCTGTTAACGATTATGCTCACGACTTTTTTATAACTTCCTTGCAATCTATTAAACCAATTATTAAATCCAATTAAGAAACGATTGAGCCATGTTTTTTTCTTCACAACACCGTGAGTATTCTTTAGAATCAATACGCAGATAGCAGGAGTAAAAGTAAGAGCAACCACACCAGATAAAATAATGGCAGTAGCCATAGTCACCGAAAACTGTCGGTAAAATATACCTACAGGCCCCGACATAAAAGAAATAGGAATAAATACAGAGGCCATAACCAGAGTGATAGCGATGATGGCACCACCAATTTCTTTCATCGCTAGCTCAGTAGCCGCCATCACACCAATATTGTTTTGTTCCATTTTGGCATGCACCGCTTCCACCACCACTATCGCATCATCCACCACAATACCAATTGCTAGTACTAAGGCAAACAGTGTTATAAGGTTGAGCGAGATTCCAAAAACCTGCATGAAAAAGAACGTTCCGATAAGCGATATTGGAACAGCCAATATAGGAATCAAGGTAGAACGCCAATCGCCAAGAAAAACAAACACTACCAAGGAAACTAATAAGAATGCTTCTATTAAAGTATGTATTACTTTTTCGATGGATGCATCTAAAAATTTCGAAACATCGTATCCTAATGAATAATTCATTCCTTTAGGAAACGAACTAGCTTTTATTTCTTCCAACCTTTTTTTAACATTCTTGATTACCTCACTGGCATTGCTACCATAAGATTGTTTGATAACAATTGCTGCTGATGGTTTTCCATTTAGCTTTGAATATAAGTCATAATAAGTAGCACCAAATTCCACATTCGCTAAATCTTTTATTCGAAGTAATTGCCCATCTGGATTAGCTTTCACAATAATGTTTTCATATTCTTCCTTAGTGGTAAATCTTCCAGGATATTTTAAAACATATTCAAATGCTTGAGATTTTTTTCCAGAACTTTCACCCATTTTCCCCGGAGAAGCTTCCATACTTTGTTCTCCCAAAGCCGTCATTACCTCCTCTGCCGAAACTTTATACGCTTGCATTCGGTCTGGCTTCAGCCAAACTCTCATGGCATAATCTCTATTTCCAAGAATATCAGCAAAGCCAACACCGTCCACTCGTTTCAATTCTGAGAGCATGTTTATATCAGCAAAATTGGATAGGAAATTAATATCCAATTTAGGGTCGTCACTGTAAATGTTGATATACATCAACATATTTGATTCCTCCCTTGTAATCTTCACACCTTCTCGAACCACAATAGGAGGTAATTTATTAACCACGGCAGCTACCCGATTCTGAATGTTTACCGAAGCTATGTTGGGATCAGTTCCTAATTCAAAAACCACTGATATCGAACATTCGCCATCATCTCCAGCATCCGAATCAATATACTTCAAGCCCGGAACACCATTGATAGCACGTTCCAACGGGATGACAACAGCCTTTATCATTAATTGCCCATTTGCTCCTGGATAATCTGCAACAATATTTACCTTAGGAGGAGAAATGGAAGGAAATTGAGTTACTGGCAATTGAACCACAGCAAGTGCTCCTAAAAAAACAATAATTAGGGAGATAACAATAGATAGAACAGGTCTATGAATAAATTTATTGAACATATCTTTGGGGTTCTATTGTTGAATTAATTGTAAGTTCCCAACGATATCTTTTAAAGGAACAAACTTTGTTTGAACTTTACTGTCTTCTTTTGCAGTCTGTATTCCTTCGTAAATTATTTTATCTTTTTCCGAAAGTCCCGATTGAATGATGTAAAGATTACTCAAACTTTGTTTAATCACAATGTTCCGAGATTTTACGGTATTGTTTTGATCAACCACAAAAACAAAAATCTTATCTTGAATTTCGTATGTCGCTTTTTGAGGAATAATCAATGCGTTTTTAATTGGGATTGTCAACCTTACTTTACCTGTTTCACCATGCTTTAAAAGTAAATCAGGATTAGGAAATTTTGCTCTGAAAGAAATATTTCCTGTACCATTATCAAATTCACTTTCTATTGTTTCAACCTCTCCCTTATATTTATGTTCTTCACCGTTAGCAAGCAATAAAGTTGCAACGTTTTTGTTGTCCTCTTTTTTATTCCTAGTTTTATAATCAAGGTATTCATCCTCAGTAAGATTAAAATAAGCATACACTTCTTTGTTGTTAGAAAGTGAAGTTAATAAGGTTCCTTCATCAATAGCACTACCTACTTTAAACCTTGTTCTATCAATTGTTCCATCAAACGGTGCTTTTATTTCGCAATAAGAAAGATTAAGTTCTGCAAGCGCCACTTCAGCATTTGCCTCATCCAGTTTTGCCTGAGCTAATGCCAATTCGGTTTGTGAAACTATATTTTTATCAGCAAGTTTTTTCTTATTTTGTAATTCTAGTTCTGCTCCTTTGGCTTCTGCCTTGGCTTTCATTAATTCTGCCTGAAATTCAGTAGGTCTGATATTAAAAAGAATTTGACCTGCATTAACATGTTGTCCTTCATCAACATTTATTTTTTCAAGATACCCTTTCACCATTGATTTCATTTCAATATTTTGTAAGGATTGAATTTGGGCAACATATTCTTTTGTAAAAGAAGTATCAACTATTATTGGGCTTGTAACTGTATATATCCCTTCTTCGCTCTTTTCTTCTTTATTGGAGGAGCAACCTGTCAAAAAAAGTAAAGTAGAAATGCCGAATAGCACTAAAATTTTATTAGTTGATTTAGAAAAAAGATTTTGAAATATTTTGTTTGGGTTGTTAAAAAAATATGCCATTAAATTAAAGTTCATAAAAATAAATTGTAGATAAAACTAAGAAAGAGAAGCTAAGAAAATAACTTATAAAAAATAAAGGACGAAAAATTATATTCTAAAAACATTCAAATAACTTCGACTTGTCCTGAGAAAATGAAAAAGAGAAGTGGAATTATATTGCACCAGATTTTGAAAATTGTGAACAATGAAAAGGGAAGAAGAGGGGTGATTGTCAGATATTAAAGGCACTAAATCAAAATCATAAACAAAATCATTTGCATAATCATTCTCTTCCAAATCAAACTCGGAAAAGTCAAGGGAATTTCTTTTTATTGGATCCGTTTTATCATCACTTAAAGGACTTTGTTGAACACTAAGACCTTTTATTTCTCTTACTTTGTCAAATGTGGAATGACCAAATACCGAGAAAAACAATAACCAGAAACCTGCAAATAAAATTATTTTATAAATTTTCATTTAAGAATGATTGCTAATAATTGTGCTGCAAAAGTATCCTATAATTAGCTGTAATCAAGCCTTTTTAGGATAATTTAACACAGCAACAACAACTGTCAACGATAAAAAAATAATTTCAATAAAAAAACTAAAAAGTCTTTTTTCTGAAATATTTTAATACATTTGCACCCCAAATAATTATTAGGTACCCTAGCTCAGTTGGTAGAGCAAAGGACTGAAAATCCTTGTGTCACTGGTTCGATTCCAGTGGGTACCACTCAAAAACGTTTTAAACCCTTGCAAAAAAATTGCAAGGGTTTATCATTTTTGTGAAATAATTAAAGAATTTAATTGCTCAACACGCTCAGGTGGTACTTTGAAATAATATTAGTAGAAATTGTTTCAAATCCGATGTTCAAAATAATTTCATTAGTTTTGCAGTCCTTATGAGAATAGAAGTATTAAAATCGAAAATACACCGAGTAACTGTAACTCAAGCTGATTTGGATTACATTGGCAGTGTCACCATTGATGAAGACTTAATGGATGCAGCTAATTTAATTGAAAATGAAAAAGTAGATGTATTTAATTACAATAATGGAGAACGCTTAAGTACATACGTTATTAAAGGAGAAAGAGGGTCAGGAGTGATATGTTTAAATGGTCCTGCGTCTTTAAAGATTCAAGTTGGTCACCAAATTATCATCGTTTCGTATGCCTCAATGGATTTTGAGGAGGCAAAAGAATTCCAACCATCAATTGTTTTCCCTGATAGCAAATCGAATAAACTTCGTTAAAATTTGAAAAAGCAAATAACCAATATTTTAAAATTTCTTTTTTTTCTAAGTATTGGAATATTGTTGATTTGGCTTGCCGTACATAATAAAACGGAAGAAGAAATATCGAATATTAAACTCGCTATCAAACAAGCTAATTATTTTTGGATAGTCGTATCCTTAATTGTAACTGGGCTAAGCCATGTTTTTAGAGCGATAAGATGGCGAATGTTATTGAAACCTCTTGGCCATCAAGTAAAAATTTCAAATACTTTTTTTGCTGTAATGGTTGGTTACTTAGCTAATTTCGCACTACCTCGACTAGGAGAGGTAACTCGCTGTGGAATACTTACTAAATATGAAAAGGTTCCTTTTACAGAGGCTTTTGGTACTGTTGTCACCGAAAGGGCTTTAGACTTAGTATGCTTAATAATCATCTTTTTTACAACCTTAGCATTGGAGTTTAAAAGAATTTCAGGAATAGCAAACGAACTAATATTTACCTCTCTCGCTGATAAAATGCATGTTTTAATGCAAAAGCAACTTTTCTTAATTTGTCTTGGGACATTTTTTATATTAATTATTACGCTATTGTATTACGTCAGAGCAAAGATAAGGAATCTTATTTCTGGAAAAGTTTCAAATTTTGTTAAAGGTATCTGGGATGGTCTAAAAAGTGTTGCGAAGGTTGAAAAACCTGTTTTGTTCGTTTTTCACACGATTGCTATTTGGACAATGTATATACTCCAGGTTTATGTTTGTTTCTTCGCTTTTGGTGAAACATCTCAACTAGCCTTTGGTGTAGCTATAGTCATTGTTGTTTTTGGAAGTGTAGGCATCATTGCTGTGCCTGGAGGAACTGGAGCATATCAAGCCATTGTCATTCAGATCCTCACTTCTGTGTATTTAATTTCAGCAACAGTTGCGTTTGCGTTTGCTTGGGCCGTTTGGACTACCCAATTTGTTCTGATTCTTTTCTTAGGTCTTCTCTCACTCGTTTTGTTGGCTTTACTAAATAAAGAGAAAGGACAATAATTTGTTTCACTTCTCTCTGTTTTTATTATAGAAGGCCTCATTTAATTTGATTTAATGAATCATCATAACGTTTAGATTCGTAAATTCGCAACAATTCGTCAGCATTTAATAATCAAAATCTTTTAAAATGGTTCCATATATTCATAAACGCCCTGCATTAGAAATAATTCAATCGAAAATATATCCACGTGAAACCCTAGAGAAATTATTAGAAGTGTGGCGATTCAAAGGACACAAACTTGTTTTCACTAATGGATGTTTCGATATTCTTCATTTGGGTCATATTGACTATCTTGCAAACGCAAGTGATCTTGGTGATGAATTAATTGTTGGACTTAATAGTGATGCGAGTGTAAAAAAATTAGGTAAAGGTAATTCTCGCCCACTTCAAGATGAAGTTTCAAGAGCAAAAATAATCGCATCTTTACATTTTGTTAGCGCAGTTGTTTTATTTGATGAAACTACTCCTCAAAACATAATTGAATTCGTGAATCCTGATATCCTTGTGAAAGGTGCTGATTATGATGCTGATGAAACCGACCCAACTCATAAGAAATTCATCGTAGGTTCCGATTTTGTCCGATCACACAAAGGGCTTGTAAAAACACTTCCTTTCCTACAAGGCTTCTCTACTTCTGCAATCGAACAAAAAATAAGAACGCAGTAATTTGATTCTTCCTAAAAAAGGAAAGTAATATAAAATTTATGGCAAAGACAAGAACTACATTTTTCTGTCAGAATTGTGGTGCGCAATCAGGAAAATGGATTGGAAAATGCCCTTCCTGTAACGAATGGAATACATACGTAGAAGAAGTTGTTACAAAAGGTGATGAGGATAGAACACCTGGAATAGCTAGTACCACTTCACAACGTGCTGCAAAGCCTCTTTTGATAAGTGAGATTAATCTTTCTGAGCATCATCGAATTCCTGTTTACGACAAAGAGCTTTCAAGAGTATTGGGTGGAGGATTAGTTCCCGGATCGCTGATATTATTTGGTGGTGAACCAGGAATAGGAAAGTCTACATTAATGCTTCAAGTGGCTTTAAATTTGAAAAACCTTAAAGTGCTTTATGTATCAGGAGAGGAAAGTGAACAACAAATACGTATGCGGGCAGAACGGATTGGATTAAATAATCCAAACTGTTATATCTTAACTGAAACATCAACACAGAATATTTTCAAACAAATCGAAATCCTTCAACCCAATTTTTTAATTGTTGATTCTATTCAAACTCTACATTCAGCTCATATTGAATCATCTCCTGGAAGCGTTTCTCAAATTAGAGAATGCACCTCCGAACTGATGAGGTACGCTAAAGAAAGTAGTACGGCAGTATTCCTTATTGGTCATATCACAAAAGACGGAAGCCTCGCTGGTCCTAAAGTTTTAGAGCATATGGTCGATACCGTTCTGCAATTCGAAGGAGACAGAAATCATGTATATAGATTATTACGAACCACAAAAAATCGCTTTGGTTCAACTAATGAATTAGGTATTTACGAAATGCAAGGCAGTGGATTACGCGAAGTGAGTAATCCTTCCGAAATATTAATTACCGCAAGAGAAGAATTGGTTAGTGGTGTAGCGATTGCTGCGACTATGGAAGGGCTGCGACCAATGCTCATCGAAACTCAAGCATTAGTTAGTACAGCAGCCTATGGAACACCACAGCGCTCTTCTACAGGTTTTGATCTCCGCAGATTAGCTATGCTTTTAGCAGTTCTTGAAAAGCGTTGTGGATTTAGATTAGGAATCAAAGATGTTTTTTTAAATATAGCAGGAGGTATTAAAGTTGAAGATCCAGGGATTGACTTAGCCTTAGTCTGTGCGGTACTTTCAAGCAATGAAGATATGCCCATTTCTCCGAAGACATGTTTTGCAGGCGAAGTTGGTTTGAGTGGGGAAATCCGTCCGGTAAATCGAATCGACCAACGAATTTCTGAAGCAGAGAAGCTAGGTTTCGAACACATTTTTATTTCCAAATACAACAAAAAAGGTCTTGACCTTAAAACCTACAACATCAAAATTTCTTTAGTAGGGAAAATTGAGGAAGTGTTTAATTTACTCTTTGGATAAATTGTTTTCCTTTTTTTTCTTTCCAGCGACAAAGTCTTTTAAGTAAAAAGGTTCAAAATAGGCGACATCAACAAAACTACTCTTATTGTATGCATCCTCTGTTAATGGAATCATGTTTTTAGCGGAAGCGCAAATATCATTAATGAAAATTGCATTTGGGTTGTTTGATAAAACTTGCTTACACTTTGGAGCTCCATTTCCAAAAAAATAGATTAAATTCTTTTTAAGTTGTTTCTCAAAAGAAATTTCATCAATAATAATTGCTGCAGTTGGCATAATGCAATTGTTTTCAATGTCGAATAAGGCACAATACACTTCCATTCTTCTTGCGTCAAGCATTGGGCAAAGAAGAATGTTTGAAACAGGTGGATTGGATTTATTGTTTCTTAAACCGGCAGAAACAGAGTACGAAATATGACTCAAGGTGTTGATTGCTATTAATGGCTTATCCAATGAATAACAAATTCCTTTAGCCACGCTAACTCCAATTCGTAGACCAGTATAAGAACCGGGTCCCATGCTCACAGCAATAGCGTCCACTTCGTGAAGTTCGTATTCTGATTGATTGAATACATCGTTAATAAATTCTGTAAGATTTTCAGCGTGGGAATAATCGCCATCTTTTTCCTTGCACGAAACAAGATTTCCGTCTTTTGCAAGAGCTACACTACAAACGGTAGTGGCGGTTTCGAGGTTTAAGATTAATGCCATGCTTTAACTTGAAAACAAATGATTGTGTTCAAGCTATTTTTTAGGAGCGGTAAATAATTCCGATTTGTCCACTTTTTTTACCTCGCTACCTTCTTTCAATACTTTCGAAACAGCACCGTAAGGTCCCGAAATAAGTTCATCCCCATTTTTCACACCTTCTTTTATTTCAATATAGTTGTTGTCTTGAATTCCGGTTTTTACTTTTACCATTTTCGCCTTTCCGTCAACTAACAAGAACACACACTCATCAATTTTTATTGTTTCCTTTGTTTCGTCATTGCTTTTGTTTTTATCATCTTTAATGACAATACCATCAGGTCCTTCCTCTTCTTTCTGATTTGGATTTTTCTTTTTAAACAGTGTACTGTCTGCACGAGTTGTTACTGCCTGAATAGGAACAGTGACAACATTGTCAGCCTTCTTTGTCTGCACATCAACGGTTGCGCTCATTCCTGGTCTGAAAGGAGCATTAGTTTTGTCGGCATTAAATAAGTCAGAATACGATTCTTGCAAAATTCGAATTTTAACAGTAAAGTTGGTTACTTGTTCCGCGGTTACTCCTGTTGTGTTTGCTGAGTTTGCAATCTCTGTAACAATGCCCTTGAATTTTCTATCCATGTATGCATCCACTTGAATAAGGGATGTGTCGCCATTATGGACACGTACAATATCATTTTCATTTACATCAACACTCACTTCCATTTCTTTCAAATTTGCAAGACGCATTATTTCTGTTCCTTCCATTTGTGCAGTACCTACCACACGCTCTCCTTTTTCTTTATTTAATTTCGAAACTGTTCCATTCACAGGTGAGTAAATATTTGTTTTTGCAAGATTATCAGTAGCTTCTTTTAGCGAGGCTTCTGTGCTTTTTACATTGTATTCGGAGGCATCAACATTATCTTCTGCTCCTTTTA
Organism: Bacteroidota bacterium; assembly: GCA_037131555.1. GTDB lineage: Bacteria > Bacteroidota > Bacteroidia > 2-12-FULL-35-15 > 2-12-FULL-35-15 > 2-12-FULL-35-15. The sequence continues at coordinate 6,722 of JBAXQU010000036.1, read as the reverse complement.
CATCCGCTTTTGCTCCTTCATAGGCAGCTTTCGCTGCATCAAAGTCCGATTGTGAGATGGCATTTTGGTCAAAGAGTTTTTTGCTTCTATTATATGCTGCTTCAAGATTTGCAAAGTTGGCCTTTACTTGTTCTGCTCTTGCCTTTGAGTTAGCCACACTTGATTTTGCTCCATTCAGAGTAGCTTGCATTCTGTTCAAGGAAGATTCATAAATCAAAGGATTAATTTTACATAGCAAATCTCCTTTTTTTACTTGATCTCCTTCTTTCACATATAATTCAACAATTTCCCCTGAAACGTCAGAACTTATTTTCACTTCTACTTCGGGTTGAATTTTACCATTTGCCGATACTGTTTCTATTATGCTTCGTTTCTGGGCTTTTTCAGTAGTTACTGATAGCGCTTTACTACCCGAACAATTTTTTAGCATCACAACTGATACAAGAATCACCACTCCAATAATGATTATCCAAATAACTTTTTTCATCTGTCTATTTATAACGTGAATTAAAACTTCAATGGTTTTCCTTGATAAAAGTCAAGTACTTTTGTTTTAAATACAAATTCGTATTTCGCCTGTAATAACTGGCTCTGTGTTGTAGTTAACTTGTTTTTTGCTGTATTGTAATCTGTTGTATTTACCATACCAACATTAAACTTTTGCTCGGTGTATTTATACGATTCCTGCATTGCCTCTAAGGCTTTTTGTGTTGAGGCATATTTTTTAAGTGAAGCATTCGCATCAGCATAAGCCTGCTGTATGTTTTTTTGAATCTGAAGTTTAGTCGATTCTACCGTATAGTCAGCATTTAACTTTTGAATTCGAGCTTTGTCAATTGACGATTTTACCTGAAAACGATTGAAGATTGGAACTGATAAATTTAATCCGAACGATTTGTTCACATTGTTTTTGTATTGATCTGCCCATGGTATGGTTTCATATTCCAAATTCGAATAGCTTGGTGTATAAACGGGTACAGGAGTTGTGCCGTTATAAATAAAATCACCATTTGGTTCTGCACCCATTATTGTTGGTGTTGAGGCTAGTTGTTTACTTGCCCCAGAATACCCAGTTCCATAAGATGCACTAAATGTTAATCGTGGGCTCAGACCTCCTAATGCCACATCCATTGCCTTCTCTGCACTTTTTACTTTATAATCTGCACTTTTTATTTCAGGCAAATTACTGATTGCAGTGGAGTAAATTTGCGAAGGTGTTGCTGTTAGGAGCGCTTCATTTGCAATTGCTATTTCTGGTTTAACAATAGTAAACCCTTCTGCCGATGGCATATTGAGCAACTGAGCTAAACTTAAATAAGAAATATCCAAATTGTTCTGTGCACTTGTTACATTAAGTTCTTCGGTGGCCAATTGCGATTGGATATCAAGCAGTGTTCCTCTGGCGGCAGCACCTGCGTCCACCAATTTTTTTGTTCTGTCTACTTGCGCTGATGTAATGCCCATTTGGTTTTTGGCATTGTCGAGCCCTTCGATGCTGTACAATATTTGTAAATATGCTGAAGCGATACTAAGCGAAATATCGTTTTTCATTTTATCCACATCGTATTTACTTGCTAAGTAATTAAATTTATTCTCCTTGATGGTATTCACATTTTGTAATCCACTGAATAAATTAAAGTCACTACTTAAATACAAGTTTTGTGAAAGAACCTGTTGTGTAGCAAATTGGTTGGTAAAGCGGTCTACCGTTCTTCCGAAATTATAATTATGCGAAAAATTTCCATTCAGATTAGGAAGTAAATTCGCTTCGCTTTGCGTTAAGTTTATTTGAGAAAGTTCGGTGTTTAACTCCGATTGTTTCACGGAGATATTATTCTTTAATGCGTAATCAATGCATTGTTCAAGGGTCCAAACTTTATTATCAATAGCTGTTTGTGCTAATGAGTGTAATGTAATGAAAACACTAAATAGGGATAATTGAAATACTTTTTTTATTCGCATGGTTGCAAATTTAAGTATTTGAATCGAATATAAAACTTAATTCTTTGTTTACTTGTTTTTTACTCTTTCCTATTGGGCTAAGTCAATAGAAAGTTCTTAAACAATTAACAAAAGATTGCCTGCATATAAGCTGGTTTACAACCAGCCTTTCTCAAAAATGTCTTTGGTGTGATAGGTGATGATGATATTAGCTCCCGCACGAACAAACGAATACATGTTTTCCATTACTATTTTTTGTTCATCTATCCATCCATTAGCAGCAGCAGCTTTCACCATCGAATACTCTCCAGATACATTATAACAAGCTATAGGCAACAATGTGTTTTGACGCAAATTGAAAATTACATCCATATAGGCCAATGCTGGTTTCACCATCAAAATATCTGCTCCTTCAGCTTCGTCAAGTATCCCTTCGGTCATCGATTCGTTTCCGTTTCTGTAATCCATCTGATACGATTTCCTGTCTCCTTTTTGTGGTGCTGAGTCGGCTGCTTCGCGAAATGGACCGTAGTAAGCTGATGCATATTTAATTGAATACGACATGATGGCTGTGTTCTCAAATCCATTTTTATCAAGCAACGTGCGCATGGCCGATATACGTCCATCCATCATATCCGATGGTGCCACCATATCTGCTCCAGCTTTTGCATGAGCCAAAGCCATTTTAGCAAGTACCTCCACTGATGAATCGTTGTGTACATAATCATCATGTATTATTCCGCAATGTCCATGTGTGGTATAAGCACATACACAGATATCAGTGATTACATAGAGGCTGTCTCCAAACTTCGCTTTTAAAGCCGATACAGCTTTCACTACTATCGAGTTCGTGCTGAACGATGAGCTAGCATCTTCCGATTTTTGCTCTCCAACTCCAAACAATAATATTTTGTTGATACCCAATTTTAGTCCTTTCTCAACATCTTTCAACAACTCATCTACCGAGTAATGATTTACTCCTGGCATTGCATCTATTGGATGAACTATGTTGGTGCCATCTACCACAAAATAAGGATAGATAAACATGTCTTTCGAAAGTCTTGTTTCTGCAACCATTTCGCGAACGATTGGGTTTTTTCTAAGTCTTCTTGGTCTTTGTATCATTTTTGTAAACTTTTATTTTTGTTAGTATTCTTTTTTTCTAAATTATTCTAGTAATTATATTCCAAACACAGCTTCAGCTAAGCCAGCCTCGTCAAACGAAATAGGAAGCATACAATTTTCTACCCCTTTTTCTCTCAGCTTTTTCTCTGTCGATTTTCCTATCGCTATTACTTTCTGATTTTCTTTAATGATTCCTTTCTCGAAATACGATTCCACATTCGATGGACTAGTAAACACCACAATGTCCACCTCAGGCATACTTGCATTTTCTTTTTTCACTGTTTCGTATACCACCAAGTCGTGCAGTTTGGTAGCATCTGCAAATTGCTGTTGAATGGTTCTTAACCCGCCTTTTGCTTGCGGAAATAGCACCGTTTCTTCTCCCACAGCTTTTGCGAATTTCTTGCCTACCACTTTTGTATCGCTTATGTTTCCTACAAAGGCAGCATTTCTATTATGCTTTTTCAATTCAAGTTCTGTCGATTTGCCAATCACTCCAAACTTGGTTTTAGGTTTTAGTTCAGGTGATTGTTTGAAGAAATTGTCAACTGCATTTCCACTTGCAAAAAACACCCAGTCGGTAGGAGTGACTTCGGTAAAACTAATGGTTTTTATTTCTATAAACGAAATTCCCTTTACACCATAGCCATTGCCTTCCAACACGTTTTTGAAAAACGAATTGTCTTTCAAGTCTCTTGTTATTAATACCGAGCACCCTTTTATCGAATTCAATTTATCCACAATTCGTTCGGCAAAACCTGCATCGCTGAACGATTCAAAGTACAATCGTTTGGGCATGGTATTCCATGCTTCTGCTTTTGATGTCCAAACTTTAAATTTGTTTTCTTCTTTGATGCAGTATACACCAAGTGGCAATTGACATCCTCCGTCAAACAAATTCAATACCTTTCGTTCAATGCCTATGATGTCTTCTACCTTTTCCGAGTTCAACTTATTTATTTGTTCAAACAATTCGTGGTCATCCTCGCGTATTTGCAAACCCAATACACCTTGCGCTGGCGAAGGGATAAACTCTTTTGGGTCTACCCTCACCACTTTAAATTCGCTTAAGTCTATTCGCAAACGCTCCACACCGGCAGCTGCCAGCATAATGGCATCGTACTTTTTATCTCTAAGTTTTTGTATGCGGGTAGGTACATTGCCTCGCAAATCTTCAATGCTCACATCATTTCTAAATGCAAGCAATTGCGATTTTCTTCGTGCCGATGAGGTGCCCACTACACCATTTAGTTTTATCGAAAACTTCTGACCATTCTCTACACATTCCCTTCTTATCACTATCAGTTCGGCTGCATCTTCGCGTTCCGACACAGCAGCTATTTTAAGCCCTGCGGGCGATGTGGTAGGTAAGTCTTTATGCGAGTGTACTGCCAAATCTATTTCTTTGTTCAGCAATGCATCTTCAATCTCTTTGGTAAAAAATCCTTTCCCCTCTAGCTTATCAAAACTTAAGTTTTGTATCGCATCGCCTTGTGTAGTTATTATTTTTAGTTCAGCATCCAAGCCAAGCTTCTGTACCTTTCTCAATACATGGTTTGCTTGCCACAATGCCAAGTCACTACCTCTGCTTCCAATTATTATTTTTCGTTCCATGTTTTGTTTTAGGATTGCAAATGTATTAAAAAAAGAAAAGCCCTAATGGGCTCATCTTTTTTATTATTTCGCTAGTGCATCATCAAGCAATATTTCTTTAGCCAATTTCATTGGCACACTGATGTATTTTTTTTCAATGTACCCAAGTATTTTATCCAGCACTTCTTTCGATTGTGCATCCAACGATGCCAATTCATTTGCAAATACATCGTTTGCTGCCTCGCGTATTTCTTTTATCTTTTTTGGCACATGGCTCATGGCTTGTTCCACTTTGCGTGCTTTCAGCACCTGTCCAAATTCCACCAGGTTTCGTTCCACTATGCTATCGCATGCTTCTAATTCCATCTCTCTCGATTCCAAATTTTCTTTCGCTATCTCTTGCAAATTATTTATGGCTATCAAATTCACATCATAGGTTTTCAATATTTCAGCATCCAAATCGTTGGGTATGGCTAGGTCAATCACCACCTTTCTCGATTTATCATCGCCCACCAAACTTTTGTACAATTCGGCACTTATCACACTTCCGGTAGCACCCGTGCAGGTCACTATGATGTCGAACCCCTCTTTGTAGTTTTTCAACTCCTCTATTCCATACGCTCTGCCATGTAGTTCCTTTGCTAGTGTTTCAGCATTTGCCAACGTGCGGTTAAACACCGTGAAGTTAGCAAACTCATGTTTCTTCAAGTACTTGCCCATGGTGGTATTTGTCACCCCCGAACCTATTATAATAAAGCGTGCATCCTTTTTCACATTCAGTTCCTTCAGCTTACGGTAAGCTAGCGAAACCACCGATACCGGGTTCTTCGCTATATTGGTATGCGTATACACTTCCTTGGCTACTTCTATCGTTTTTTTCACCACCAGTCGTATCACATCGCCACACAAGCCCAAGGCATTGCATTTTTCATATCCTGTCCTCACTTGGGTTATTATTTCGCGCTCACCCACCACTAGCGAATCTACCGATGATGCCACCCTGAACAAATGACCCACCGCTTCGTCACCCTCATACACCTTTGCATTCGTTACCGCCCAAGCCACATCTTCCTCAGTCCATTCACTATCAAAAGCCCAAAAAAATCTTCTCAAAAACTCCGCGTTCAACCTCATGCTTCCCACCAACACAAATTCCACACGGTTGCAAGTCGATAGGTATAACAATTCGTCCACCCCAGCTTGCGCCTTCAAGTAGTTCAATCGGTCATGCCAAGCCGTTTCCTCTATGTGCAATTTCCCTATCTCACTCAGCGGAGTGGTCTTATGTGTAAAAGCTATTAATTTTATCCGTTCCATAGTACTTTCATTTCCGACCACAAACGTCACGCTTATTCGCTTTCCCGCTGTCACAGTATTGTCAGCCACCTTCATTCCTGACCAATATCATCATTTCGAAGAGCTAATATCTCATATCTCAAATCTAATTTAGGGCAGGTAGTTCGTCACGCTTCGGTTTCTTTCCTCCTGCTAAACGTCCGCCTAATGTACAAGGTTTATAATAAGGCAATAGCGAATAGGCAATAGTTAATAGTTGGTTGCCACGAAGACTCACAAAGGGTTGACGGATGGCAAAAATGCGAAAACTGACATAAATCATGTTGGTGGGTGGTTAAAGTCATAGAAATAGGTGGAAATGTTTGCGTATTTCGCTGTTGGATTTCTATTTTGGTGCTTTTGAAATGATGGTGAAATGGATTGGAAGGCTTGATATTGTTAGGATGCAAGTTGAATGGAGAGTTTTTTGACGGGGTGAAGGATGATTAAATTCAACTATGAACGTGAAAAATGGCATGATGTATATGTAATTTTAAAGTTAAATGTTGGGAAAGTTAATATTGGGAAGTTGGGAAGGGATTAAGGTGATTGGGGTGATTAAGGTCATTAGGGTTTTTATGGTTTTGTTCTTTGATATTACTTTTTTGACTTGAAATTTTACTTTTTGAGTGTTTTGACTTACTCTTACTCTGTTTAGGGTTACTATTGGTTTGTTTTGACTTACTATTACTCTGTTTAGGGTTACTATTGGTTTGTTTTGACTTACT
>JBAXQU010000035.1:0-28697 GCA_037131555.1 Bacteroidota bacterium | reverse complement strand
TCGTTAGCATTGGGGTTAAGTTTGTTAGCATTGGGGTTAAGTTTGTTAGCATTGGTGAAGATAGGCTGAGGTGAAATGCAAACGCATGAATATGAATGGTGTAAAGAACATACTTTTTTGTACCCAAATCTTGTTTTTTTTGATTTGATAGCTAAATCATACGAGTTTAACAGTAGATATTGGATATAATATATATATTTGCGCTGTCGAGGGATTTTTCACGGTATCATATATTCCTCTTTTGTATGAAAATGTTAAAACTAAGGCCACTTGTTTGGAGGAGGTTTTTGACCTAAAAAATTTGAATTTTTTATTGAGCAATTAAAAATTATAAAACAATAAACCACTTTTACTCAAACTTATGTTATTTCAATATAAAACTAAAACGCTAGGGGCTGTAACCAAGTTTATCCTCATAGGCGAACTCATAGAAAAAGAGCAACCGAGGGTAATGCTCGAAGATATTGACGAAACTTTACATGCAGGCCATGTGAAAATATTAATCGACTTAAAAGATTTGAAGTACATCAATAGTAGCGGGCTTACGGTGTTGCTTCAGATGCTTACGAAGGTGACTGTGGCTCACGGAAAACTAGCGATATGCAATGTGAATGAGCGAAACAAGGAGCTTTTGCAAATGACCAAACTTTCGAAAAAATTTCATGTATGTGGCAACGAACTTGAGGCGCTCGCATTTCTAAATAAATAATCTTTCCTTTTTTTGGTTTTCGAACCAAATGAAATCCTGCTTTTGCGAAAAGGCAGGTTTTTTTTTCGACTTTTTTCTATTTTACCCAACCATCTTGTTCTTTTTTTGCTCTAAAAAGGTAAAAGCATATATTCAATATAAAATCTACTTATGATAAAAGCTATTGCGATTGATACAAATGCGGAGCAGTTGGAAGCACTTAAGAAATTGTGCGAAGCTTCGCAGCAAATAAAGCTGATGAGGGTGTATACTGATTATTTTAAGGCGAGGAAATATGTTCGCAAATTTCCGGTCGATATTGTTTTTGTGGATATTGCACTTTGTATAAGCGAGGGCAAAAAGCTTATAAATAGCGATGTTCAGAAGCTTTCATTTATTTTTACTTCGAATAATGCACAGCATGCCGCTACGGCTTTCGAACTGAATGCGGTTGATTTTTTGGTACATCCGATTGCTCCAAAACGCTTCCAGCAGGCCGAAGACAAGGCGATGCTGCACTTAACCACTACGTTTAATACCGATTTTGCTAAGGATGAGTTGCTTTATTTCAGAGTAGACGGCACCTTGCGAAAGGTGCATCCTAGCGAGGTGCTGTATGTGCAGGCGTTGGGCGATTATGTGATTGTTCATATCAAAAATAGAACGAAATTTATTTCGAAAGCCACCATGAAATGGATGACCGAAAAACTCAACCCTAAGGAGTTTATTAGGATTAATAGGGCTTATATTATTTCTATTAAACATTTGGATGCTGTGAAACATTCGAAAGCGGTGATAGGCGATGTGGAATTGCCTATTGGCGAAACTTATAGAGAGTCGTTCAGAAAATTCTTAAAGAAATTTAATTTTAAAGATAAATTGTAGAATAGAATTTAATCACAATTTGTAGTCGGATTTTCGAAAAATTGGGTAGCGTAAAAATCTATTCTCCTCCCCACAAAAAAATATTATTTAATTATTTCCTGATTTTGTAATTCCTTTAAATGCCTCTTTTTATGGTTGTTTTAGAAGAATTGTTTCGTATGAAAATAAGAAAAACGAGGAAAAAATTCATCGAAGAGGAAATATACTAAAAAAAATAATTCGCAAAACTTTTTCAATAAAAAATAACTAAAATAAAGTTTGTTTCCGTATCAATTTATTTGCCTATATGTTTTTAAATTTGTTGTATAATTTAATATTAACAATAAAAAATTAAAACAAAATGGCAGAATTGAATGATGATCAAACAAGAGAGGTGAATAGATGCGATACGCTGATTCATTATCTCGACACTGTCCCAAATCCACCGATTTGGACTCCTTATGTGCCTTTTAAGAAGGAAGTAAGCCTTTTGAGAGACAATGTGGATGCACTCAACCTCTTGGTTCCCAAAAAGGAAGCATCGGGAAAACTAGAAACACTATCGAAAGAAGAACTGAAAAAACTGTTTGCAGAAACAGTAGGAGACATGTTCAACATAGCTAGTGTGTACGCTAAGAAGGAAGGCAACACCACGCTTGCCGGACAAGTAACCAAAAGCGCAACGGCAATTGATAGGATGAAAGACACCGAAATTATTGGTTTTGCAAAAAGCCTTAGCACCGACATTTTTACCAATGCATTGCTTACCAATGTTGTGTTTGAAACGTATGGCATCACCGCCCAAATGGTGACCGATGCCATTGACATAGCAACTAAATTCAATAGCAAAATTGGACTAAGTGCTAGCATTACTGTAATCTCCGACACTGCTAACAGCGACATCAACAAACTAGTGGATGCCATGAGAGTGAACGTTGGTAAGCTTCTCAACCTTTCTTCTTTTTTTAAAAAAGACAATAGCTCGTTTGTAACTGGTTTGGAAAAAGCCGCAAAGCTCGATAACATTGGCGTTCGCCATACTGGCATCGTGGCAAGCATTACTGTGGATGGACTTCCGGCCGAAGGGGGAGAAGTAATTATTGGCAAAAAGAAAGTGGTGAGCAATAGCCAAGGCAATTGTAAACCCATGTACGTGAGGGCAGGCGATAAATTAATAACTGTTAATTATCCTGGAAAACCTTCGAAATCGATTACCTATCATTTCATCAGAGGACAAGTTGACAACAAAAAGTTCGAGTTCTAAAACCAATGTATGACGGGAAACGATAGGGTAGACGACCATTCCTAAAAACTCCAGATGCAAGGTCTGGAGTTTTTTTTTTGCAATGAAGTTATCGAGTTTTACTTCCATCCAATTGCCAAAAAAATACGATATTTGGCAACCTTTATAAAAAATAAAAGGCAAGAAATCAATTCAACTCAATACACAGAACTATTATGGACAGCTTTTACGAACTACTAAAATTAATACTTCCGGCAGGCATTGTGTTTCTGACAACGTATTATTTGGTCAAAAATTTTTTGGACCACGAACGAAACAAAAAAGGCATCGACCTGAAACTGGCTAACCAAGCCATACTCACACCTATTCGTCTTCAGGCTTACGAACGAGTGGTGCTGTTTTTAGAACGCATCAACCCAAGCTCGATGGTGATGCGACTCAACAAAACAGGCAATTCGGCTAGCTTTCAGGGCGAGTTACTCAAAACGATACGTTCGGAATTTGAACATAATCTGTCGCAACAGATATACATGAGCGCAGCAGCTTGGAACGCTACGGTGCGTGCCAAAGAAGAAACCATCAAGGTTATCAATGTATCAGCATCAAAAGTAAATGCCGATTCGTCAGCCTTAGAATTGGCGCAAGCTATTGTTTCGGTAACCGCTCAACTCACCGAGATGCCTACCAAACAAGCCATTGATTTAATTAAAAAAGAAATAAGCAAAGAGTTTTAAAAGATACGAGCATGAAAGAACAAGAACGGAAAGAAAAATTTTTAACCGACTCGGACATCGAAATACGTAGGGTGTATTCGAAAATGGAAGTGCCTGATGAACAACCGGGCGAATTCCCCTTCACACGCGGAGTGCAGCATACCATGTATAGAAGTAAGTTCTGGACCATGCGTCAATATGCAGGATTTTCGACAGCTGAAGAGTCGAACAAACGTTATCATTATTTATTGAACAATGGAACCACAGGGCTTTCGGTAGCTTTCGATTTGCCTACACAAATAGGTTATGATAGTTCGCATCCGTTTGCCGATGGCGAAGTAGGAAAGGCAGGTGTGGCCATCGATTCGCTGCGCGATATGGAAATTTTGTTTGATGGTATTCAACTCGAGAACATCACCACTTCCATGACCATCAACTCTACAGCCTCCATTCTGCTTGCCATGTACATTGCTTTAGCAAAAAAACAAGGAGCTGATTTGAAAAAGATTTCGGGGACCATACAAAACGATATATTAAAAGAATACGCTGCGCGAGGTACTTATATTTATCCTCCAAAGCCTAGCATGCGCATCATTACTGATATTTTCGAATATTGCAGCAAAGAGGTGCCAAAATGGAATACCATTTCTATTTCGGGTTATCACATTCGCGAAGCGGGATCTACAGCAGTTCAGGAACTTGCTTTTACCTTGGCAAACGGCAAAGCTTATTTGCAAGCCGCTATCGACAAGGGTTTAGATATTAATGTATTTGCCAAACGACTATCTTTTTTCTTCAATGCTCACAATAATTTATTCGAAGAAGTAGCTAAGTTTCGCGCTGCACGTAGGATGTGGGCAACCATCACCAAAGAGCTTGGTGCCATTGACCCAAGAGCACAAATGTTGCGCTTTCATACACAAACAGGAGGTTCTACGCTAACGGCTCAACAACCACAAAACAATATTCCTCGTGTTACCATTCAAGCCTTATCGGCAGTGCTTGGAGGCACACAGAGTTTGCACACTAACGGCTTTGATGAAGCCATTGCACTGCCCACCGAAGAAGCGGCTCGCATTGCATTGCGCACGCAGCAAGTGATTGCCTACGAAAGCGGTGCTGCTGATACGGTCGACCCACTTGCAGGTTCTTATTTTGTGGAGTCGTTGACCAACGAAGTAGAAGCTGCGGCTTGGGATTACATCAAAAAAATTGATGCGATGGGAGGTGCTGTTTCGGCCATCGAACAAGGGTATCTTCAAAACGAAATTGCGGCTTCGGCATACAAATATCAGAGGGATATTCAGTCGGGAGAAAAGGTGATAGTTGGTGTAAACAAATTTACTGCCGAAGAAAAGCCGCTGCAGGAAGTTTTCTCCATTGATGATTCCATTCGTCAATTACAGATAAATAAGATAAATAATGTTAAAGCCGAGCGTAATGATAAGGAAGTTGAAATGACCTTAAAAACACTCGAAGAGAAGGCAAAAGGCACAGATAATTTGATGCCAACCATCCTCGAAGCGGTTGAAAAATATGCCACTTTAGGAGAAATAGCTGATGTATTAAGAGGTGTTTTCGGGGAATTTAAGGGTTAGTTGGATATTATGTAATTATTTCCATAGCATTAATTAACGGTCAAATGTTCAAATCTTTCGACTAAAAAAGATGACCAATATCATATTTTTATCTATTTTTGCGTAACCAAATTCAATTTTGGGCGTACAAGTAGTAAAAAAAATATCGAAATGGTTAGTTCAAATTACAAAAAGTGTCGGCAAGAATTCCCAAGTTCTTACCAAAAAAGCTCCTCACAGTGGCCTTTTTTGTACCATGCATTTTTGCTTTTTATCTTGTTTACGTTCTCAATCAATTTAAATTCTGTAGCGGCAATCAAAACATTTAGTGTAAATGGAAATTTTAGCGTTGCTGCCAATTGGGGAGGTACACTACCCAATGCAGGTGATGCACTTGTAATTGCAGCAAATTGTACTGTAGATAACAACGCGCTAACTGATAATGTTCTTTATGGAACACTCACCATTAACTCAACACGAACCTTAAGTTGGGCTGCAAGTGGTACCAATCGTTTGAATGTAACCAATGTGAGTGCTGCAGCAGCTACAGGAACCATAAACATGAGTAATGGGGGTACGCTTATTATAAGAGGTACATGGACATCCACCAATTTAACATTCACACCAGGTGTAGGAACAGTTGAAATTCAAAGTTCAATGACCTTGCCTGCAGCTTACACTACTTATTATAATTTAATAATTAATGGTGCAGGCATTACGGTTAATTCTGGTATAGGTACCACTATCAATGATGATTTAACCATTTCCTCAGGAATCTTCACTTCAAATTCATTTACAAATATCGTTTCAGGCAATTGTATTATCTCAGGTACTTATAATAATAGTACTGCAGGAACGAAAACATATAATAATATAACAATCTCGTCTGGAGGCATATTCAACGCAACTAATAGGGCTGTAACAATTAATGGTAACCTACTTAACAGCGGAACTTTGACAATGGGCACAGGTTTAGTAACATTTACAGGCGCAACTTCAAATACTCTTTCAGGTTCATCAACCACTTCTTTTACGGGAGGATTGACTTTGAATAAAGGGACAACTGGAACAATTTCGGACACAGTTAATGTTCTTGATGTTCAATCTCCAATAACTTTAGGAAATACTACTGCCACCGCATTAACATTAACTAGAGGTGCTTTTAAATTATCAGCGGCTTGCACAATAGTTCCTTTTGTTCAAACAGCAGGGAGCACAAATAATGTAATTCCTCTGACTGCCAAATTGTGGTGTGCAAATGCAAGTGCTATTATGGATAAAGGCACGGTATCATTTGATTGGGGAATAGCTGGTATCTTGCAAATCGATGCAGGAACTGTAAATGTAGGTATTGCAGTTGATGACAGGATTGCTCCTGATGCGGGTGGTACAGCAATTATTAGAATGAATGGAGGAGCATTAAATGTTGCAGGTCGAATTTCATTCGGCACCAATAATTGGACTTATGCAATGACAGGAGGAACCCTCACAGTTGGAAAAGTAGGTAATTCAAGCCCAGCAGATAAAGACCCATTCAATATGGATAGTGCGAATAGTTATTTTTCAATGACAGGCGGCACTATAATAATTGAAAGGTCTGGCGGTTCAGGAGCAACTATTAATTTAGGATATCACAATGTAGGTACGAAAGGAAGAGGATTTTTGGGAGGAACACTTCAAATTGGCAATGGCTCTACACCAGCGAGTAATATTATGCGGGTTGAAACAGATAGAGGAGTTTATAACCTAGTGGTGGCAAGCACAAACGCTACAGCTCAATTGCAGTCTCCTACTTCTGGTTTAGCTACTACAGTGGATACAGTTTTTAATAATGTTGATGTTCAATTAGGTGTTTTAGACATTGGCACTGGGTCTCAAAGTTTATTTGTTGGTGGAGATTGGAGTGTTGAAAGTTCGATAGCAACACCTTTTATTCCAGGAACTCAAAAGGTTACTTTCTATGGCAAACGTGCACAAGCGCTTGGAGGAACCTACTCAACCACATTTTATGATGTAGCAATAAACAATACTACTTCACCGCAAACTTCTGCGACTATCACACTTAGTAAACCTACCTACATTTCTCATGCATTGACCATGACGAATGGATATGTAAACACAGATGCTACTAATGTTTTGTGGATGCTCAATAACTCTACTGCTACTATAGGAAGTGCAAATAGTTTTGTGAATGGTCCAATGAATTATAATATGGCCATTGCGACAACCACTAGAATATTAACTTTCCCGATAGGTAAAACACTTGATTGGCGGCCAGCTGTGCTTACTGCAAAAAATACAGATGCAACATCAGTAACTTTTAATGCTGAAGTTTTTAATTCTTCTGCTGTCGCTTTGGGATGGACCAAGCCCGTTACAGTTGACACGGTTTCGGAAGTCCATTATTGGGATATTAAACGCTATAGTACTTATCCAACCACCGAATCGAATACAACGGTTAGTGGTAACCAAACCATACAATTGTATTTCGGTACGAATGATTATGTGAAGGATGGGCCCAACTTAACAATATGTAAAAACACGTCTGCTTCACCAGCCACTTGGTTCGATATTGGAGGTTCGGGTGCACCAGCATATGCAGCAGGTGCAAATTTAACAGGAAGTGTAAGTTCTACTTCAGCACCTACAGCATTCACTTCATATAGTCGTTTCACACTTGCAAGTAAAATTTTAGGTTGGAACCCATTACCTATCGAATTAATAAATTTCGCAGCCACGCCTTGTAATAATAATGTTTGTTTGAATTGGGCAACTGCCACAGAAACCAACAATGATTATTTTACCATTGAGAAAACGAAAGACGGTGTAAATTATGAATTCGTTGCTAACGTAAAAGGTGCAGGTAACTCAACCTCTACAAGGGAGTACAATACCATTGATAAACTGCCTTACGATGGTGTTTCTTATTATAGATTAAAACAAACCGACTATAATGGTAATTTTACTTATTCTACTTTGAGGATGGTTGAATTTACTAATGACTTGGCTGCCTTCTCATTGAATGTTTATCCAAACCCAAGCACTGGCGAGAACATTAGCTTTGCAATAAATGCTGATAAAGGGAAAGAGGTACTTGTTGTGGTTTTTGATGTAACGGGTAGAGAGGCTTATTCAAAGGTAGTGATTACCGAACGCAGTGGTGAAAACATTTTCGCACTCGATCCATCTGGAGCATTAGCAAAAGGACTTTATTTAATTACCGCAACTTCTGACGATACAGTACTTAGCAAGAAATTAATAGTGAAATAGCTATTTTTTTTGTACCAAAACAAAAATCTCTTCATTGTCACGCTTCATGTAGTATTTCTCGCGGGCAAATTTTTCAAGTGTTTTCGGATTGGTAGTTAATTCCTTTAAATCAGAAGCAATTGACTTTATTTCGTTCGCATAATAATTCCGCTCTTCTTCCAAGCGTTTCACCTCTTTTCTAAAATCTAATTGGGTTCCCACATCATTTTTATCAAAAAAGCCTATCCATACACCCAAAAGGATTGAGGTGATAAGGTATTTGTTGGTAATGATGCGTAGAATTCTTTTCACCAGTGTATAATTAGCAGTACAAATGTATTTCGTTTTTCAATGATAATTTGTTTTTTAAAAATTGTTTATCAACTTACAAATTAACAAATGAAATGTATTCTACTCAGCTTGTGGATATAAGTAAAACCTATAACTCTACTTTTTCGAAGTCGCTCAATTTTCTAAGGTCTTGAAGTGTTTGACCTTTTGCATTGGTACTAAATACCGAAATGAATTTAGCTCCGTAAATAAGCTCTTCATGCGTGAAGGAATGGCGAGTGCTTACATTTTGAGAAAAAGTATCATCAAAGCCATTAAGTGAAATTAAGAATTCTACATCGGCTTCTTCATAGTCTTTTGCTGTCATGTTCCAAAGGGGGCTGTCTTCGGTGATGATGTGGTTTATTGTCCACGACATAGGGAAGAATACAATGTTTTTCAGTTCCAAATCGAGTGGTCTGAAGCGTCTGATGCGAACTCCGTTTTCAATTTCATATCTTGCAACAGTCACTCTGCAAGTCATATCTGTCAATTGGCTATTTCGGATTTTGTTTGCCAATCGAAATTGAAATGCCGTGCCATTTTTGAAAGGAGCAATGATTGCATATTTGCTGAAAATAATATTAGCTTTCGGTCTCGAAAATCGTCCATAGAGCAAGCCTGTTGCCAACGCAAATCCTAATAGTCCTACTAAAGATTCGATAGCTGCTATGCTACTTGAAATATTGTTTCCTGGACTTATGCGGCCGAAACCCACCGTGCTTAATGTTTGAGTGCTAAAGAAAAAAGCCTCAAGGAATTTGTCTTTTTCGGAAGCAGCTTCCCACCCTTTTAACCCATCCATACCCGAGAAATAGTAACAGGATGCAAAAATAAAATTGATAACGATGAAATAGATAAATACTAGAAAGTTAAATTTTCTCCAAGGCATTGTGATTAAAGCATGATAAACACTAGTGGAGCCAAAACCGGACTCTTCAATGCGCTCGATGTTGAAGGAGCCGTCTTTGTTAATCAATCTCGTTTTTTGGGACGAGGTTTTAGTGCCGAAACCTAATTCGCTTTCTTCTTCTTTCTTTTTCATTTCAATTATTAGAATACAAATGTATGAACAAATAAGCTAAATGAATGATTAGATTTTGATTTGTGAAAAGAAATAAAAACTAAACGGTAAATCTGAAGTGATAATTAATAATTTTGCCAACGCATCAAGATATTGCAAGTTCAATTAATATACATTTTAATAATTTTTAATGGAGTACATTGGTAATAGAATTAGTATCAAACGAAGCGACAATGAAGTGAGTATTGTTATTCTTTCGTTTCGAGAGAAGATAAAAAATAATATGCTGTCTATTTATCTTGTTTTGTGGTCGCTAAGTGGAATTATTGTGTTCTCGCAGTTCTTGGTGATTCCTGATAAGAACACAAAACTTGCACTTTTCGTTTGGCTTTGTTTCTGGGCGTATTTTGAATTCAAAATTTCTAAAGCGTATATGTGGAGGAAGTTTGGTGTAGAAAAAATAAAATTGAGAGAAAATAAGTTTATGTACAAACGTGATCGGGCAGGAAAAGGCAAAGTCTTGACTTACGAATTCGATTTTATTAAATCACTCAGATACATTGAGCCAAAAGAAAATTCTTTCTTTGAGAACATCAATAATTCATATTGGGTAATTGCTGGCGAACGACTAGCATTCGATTATTACGGAAAGGAAATAAAGTTTGGTATTCAACTGGAAGAAAAGGATGCAACGGCCTTGTTGAAAATACTGAACAAAGAAATTAGATAATTGAAGTTTAATTCATAATTATTTTAAAATGAATGTACACCTTATAGCTATTGGCGGAAGCGCCATGCACAACCTTGCTATAGCCATGCATAAAAAAGGTTTTGTCGTATCGGGCAGCGATGATGAAATTTTGGAACCATCGAAAAGTCGATTGGCGAAATATAATATACTGCCAGATTCTATTGGTTGGAATGTAAATCGATTACATAAAGGAATTGATGCCGTAATATTGGGAATGCACGCGCGGGCAGATAATCCTGAGCTGCTAAAAGCTCAAGAGTTGGGTTTGAAAATATATTCTTATCCGGAGTATATTTTTGAACAAACAAAAGATAAAATCAGAGTAGTCGTTGGAGGTAGTCATGGAAAAACAACCATCACAGCTATGATTTTACATGTTCTTCATTATCATAACATCGATTGTGACTATCTTGTAGGAGCACAACTAGAAGGCTTCGATACGATGGTGAGAATTACAAAAGAAGCTAAAATTGCAGTGATTGAAGGAGATGAATACCTTTCGTCACCTATCGATAGACGTCCGAAATTTCATTTGTATAACCCTAATATAGCTATATTGAGTGGTATTGCATGGGATCATATCAATGTTTTTCCAACTTTCGAAAACTATGTGGAGCAATTCAAAATATTTATTGATTTGATTGAAAAAAATGGAAGTCTTATTTATTGTGAAAAGGATAATGAAGTAAAAAAGGTATGTGAAACTACGCGTGAGGATATTAGAAGATTTCCATATTCAATTCCCGAACACCGAATTGAAAATGGAATTAGCTATTTGACATCTACTTCAAATGACCTAAAGGATGAACATGTAGAAGTACCACTGTTAATTTTTGGTGAACACAATTTGATGAATCTAAATGGAGCACGTTTGGTGTGTAATCAACTTGGAATAGGTGATAAGGACTTTTATTTGGCAATTCAAAGTTTTAAGGGTGCTTCGAAACGCTTGGAATTGGTGAAGAAGAGCAATGTGAGTGCAATGTACAAAGACTTTGCCCATTCGCCTTCTAAATTAAAAGCAACCACACAAGCTGTGAAAAAACAATTCGAAAAACGGAAATTGATTGCATGTATGGAGCTACATACTTTCAGTAGTCTTAATGAAGATTTTCTGAAGCAATATCAAGGTTCCATGTCATTAGCAGATGAAGCGATTGTTTATTTTAATCCACATACAATAGAACATAAGAAATTAAAAGCGATCTCGGAAGAGCAGGTAATACGGGCTTTTGGTGGTAACAACTTAAAAGTGTATACCAATTCGAAATTCTTGCTTGATGATTTATTGAAAATGAATTATGAGAATAAAAATTTGCTGATGATGAGTTCAGGAAATTTTGATGGCTTCGATTTTAAAGATTTGGCAGAAAAAATAATTCGCTAAACTAGTTTTCGCTAAAAGGAACAATCGGATTTTTTTTTCGGAAGATAGCCGCAGATAACAAGGATAAGATAATTCCCATAATTACGGTAGACATCATCATCCGGAAAGGGCCGAAATAACTCTTAAGAACTTCAATGTTTTTATCAATATCTTCAGGTTTCACTTTTCCTTCTTCCATTGTTCTTCTTGCCTCATTGAGAAAATAATCAATGGCATCGACAGCGATAAACTTGTAATAAATAAAATTGAAAACTGCTAAAAAGAAACCTAAAATGAGGGTGTATAAAAATCCAGTTTTCATTGCAGTTTTAAATTCGATAAACCCTCCTGCAGTTTTACGTTCATAATATACCGAAACACAAATTCCTAAACAGAGTAAAATCAGTGTTACAAAATATCGATATTGGTCAACTGCAATAGTGTAGTATCCGAAGGCTTTGGCAATGCCAAACCACGCTACACAATTCACCAAACCAGCAATTATGCCAAGTTTTACATTTAAGGGAAGTTTCATTGATAAAAGGAAAACTAGAGAATTAACCGTTCATTGATATTAAGAACTCTTCATTGGTCTGTGTGTTCTTCATTCTATCTCTCATGAATTCCATTGCTTCAACAGGATTCATGTCGGATAAATGTTTACGAAGAATCCATACTCTTTGTTGAGTTTCTTTATCCACCAGTAAATCATCTCTACGGGTACTTGAAGCAACGATGTCGATAGCAGGATATACACGTTTGTTAGCCAATTTACGGTCGAGTTGAATTTCGGAATTCCCTGTACCTTTAAATTCTTCGAAAATCACTTCATCCATTTTTGAACCAGTCTCAGTAAGTGCTGTCGCTATGATGGTAAGCGAACCTCCATTTTCTATTTTTCTAGCAGCACCAAAAAAACGTTTTGGTTTGTGTAATGCATTAGCATCAACACCTCCGCTCAATACTTTACCTGATGCAGGTTGAACTGTGTTGTAAGCGCGTGCTAAACGTGTAATAGAGTCAAGTAGGATACAAACATCATGGCCGCATTCAACCATACGTTTAGCCTTTTCTAACACGATGTTGGCAATTTTCACGTGTCTGTCAGCAGGTTCGTCAAAAGTAGATGCAATAACTTCCGCTTTTACACTTCGAGCCATATCTGTTACCTCTTCAGGGCGTTCATCTATCAATAAAATAATTAAATAAGTTTCAGGATGGTTGGCAGCTATCGCATTTGCAATGTCTTTCAATAACACTGTTTTACCCGTTTTCGGTTGAGCTACAATCAATGCGCGTTGTCCTTTTCCTATTGGGGTGATTAAATCGAACACACGTGAAGAAAGGTTCTGTTGCGGGTGTCCAGTTAATTTAAATTTTTCGTAAGGGAATAGTGGAGTTAAATAATCGAAAGGAACTCTGTCTCTAACGAAAGCAGGTTCACGGCCATTTATTTTTTCAACTTTTATCAAAGGAAAATATTTTTCACCTTCTTTTGGTGGGCGTATCGTTCCTCTTACTAAGTCACCGGTTTTTAATCCGAATAATTTTATTTGTGATTGAGATACATAAATATCATCAGGCGAGTTTAGGTAATTATAATCAGCAGAACGTAGAAAGCCATACCCATCTGGCATCGACTCTAAAACACCTTCGCTCGAAATGATGCCATCAAAATTGAATTGTTGTTCGTTTGAGCGGCCGTTGTTGAAACGATTGCGATTGTCTCTGCGTTCGTTACCTCTATTACCAATTTCTATTTCGGAATTAGATTCGTTTTCTTGTGCTTGCTCGTTAGTTCTGGAAGTTTGATTTTCTTGTTTGTTTGTATTTTCTGCAGACTCAGAAGAAGAAATGATAGTGGATTCAACGACAGGAGTTTCTTCATTGTTTTCTTCTGATTTTAACGGTGCCACAAAATCATCGTCATTAAAAAATGATGTTTCTTCCATTGATTTTGTTTTTGGTTCAACATCAATATTGTCTAACTTTATTTTGCGTGGGCGCAAGATGCGCTGTTCGTCTGGGATTGGTTTAGTTTGACCTGCTGGAGGAGGATTGATAGCTTGATGATCAAGAATCTTGTAAATTAGTTCTTGTTTTTTGAAAGCATCATATTTAGGGATATTGAGGCTTTTTGCAATTTCTTTCAACTCACCAACTAGCTTGTTGTTTAATTCGATAATATCGTACATAATTTTATGTTTGGTTAATAAATCAATTGATTATTGATAATTTAAAAGGATAGGAATTTGTATTTAACTTATGGTATTGTTTAAAAATGCTAGAAAATCTTGATTGTTTATGTTATGTGAAAAAATAACTTCAGAAACGTGATGCAATTATACGAAGAATTTTTGACGTGCAAGTTTTTTATTCTTTTTTTTCTCCCCTTTCCCCTAGTTCGATTACTTCTAAATCTTTTATTTTATCGTTGTCGATTGTGAATCGAACGAAGGTTATCACTTTGTGGAATCCATGTATCCCCGCTGCCCCAGGATTGATGTGCAAATGATTGTATTTCTTGTCGAACATCACTTTGAGGATATGTGAGTGTCCACAGATAAAAAGTTGAGGAGGCTTTTGATTAATTAATTCTAGTGCTTCAGGTGAATAATGCGATGGATAACCACCAATATGTGTCATCAATATTTCCACATTTTCGCACATCCAACGCTCGTTTTTTTGATACTCAGTTCTTATATCTTGCCCATCGATATTACCATACACTGCTTTCACTGGTTTTAAACTTCTTAGTTTGTGCATAATTTTGATGTTACCGATATCGCCTGCATGCCATATTTGGTCGCAAGTTTCTAAGTACTTAAATATAGCTGGAGGCAAATAATTATGCGTATCCGATAGAAGTGCAATCCGCTGCAA
This sequence comes from Bacteroidota bacterium, assembly GCA_037131555.1. Lineage (GTDB taxonomy): Bacteria > Bacteroidota > Bacteroidia > 2-12-FULL-35-15 > 2-12-FULL-35-15 > 2-12-FULL-35-15. The sequence continues at coordinate 14,009 of JBAXQU010000035.1, read as the reverse complement.
AATGATTCTTGGTTGTAAAGAATGATTATTTTTTTCTGTCGCTACCTTGTCTCTCAAGCATCCAACCTGGGTATTCAGGTGTTAATGCACTGTATTGAGCAAGTTGCTTCAATTCGTTTTCAGTAAATTTAATTGTAGTAGACTTCAAGTTATCATCCAATTGTTCCTCCTTATTTGCTCCAATAATGACGCTTGTAACAACTTTTTGATGAAGCAACCAAGCTAATGCTAATTGTGCTACAGAAGCATTTTTTTGTTGAGCCAAAGGAATTAAGACATCAATAATATCGAAAGCTTTTTCTTTATTGATAGGAGGGAAATCGAAGTTTTTTCTTCTCCCAATTTCGCTAGCTTCTTCATTGCGTTTGTATTTCCCGCTCAACAAACCTCCTGCAAGAGGGCTCCAAACCATTAAGCCCATTTTTTGGTCCATCAACAAAGGTATAATTTCGCGTTCGAGTTCGCGCCCTGCAATGGTGTAATAAGCCTGCAATGACACGAAGCCTGCCAATCTATTGTAAAACGAATAACTTTTAGCTTTCATGATATGCCAAGAAGCTAGATTACTACAACCTATGTACCTAACTTTACCTGTTTTTACGAGCGAGTCGAGTGTATCAATTGTTTCTTCTATCGGTGTTAATTCATCGAATCCGTGTATTTGATACAGGTCAATGTAATCGAGTTTCATACGGCTTAAACTAGCATCAGCTTGTTCCAATATGTGTTTTTTGCTCAAGCCTGAGGCGTTGGGGTGATTGCCCATTTTACCACGCACTTTGGTAGCGATTACAAGTTCATCTCTTTTTAGACCTAGATTGAGTATGGCTTGTCCAGTCATCTCTTCCGAAAGGCCTTCTGAATAAACGTTGGCAGTGTCAATAAAATTTATTCCTGCATCTACCGATTTTTTCACCAATAAATCTACGGTTTGTTGCCCTAAACTTCCAATCTGAGCAAAGTAGCCTTTGCCTCCAAAAGTCATTGTTCCAAGGCATAATTCTGACACATAGAGGCCTGTATTGCCTAATAAATTATATTTCATAAAGATTTTTAATTTTGACAAAGGTAGACTTATTTTTTCGTATTAAAATGATGAATATTCGAGTGCCTTGTGCTACAAACGAATGAATAGTGATAGATTTTAGGAGTATTTATGTTTAGATAGTAGAGTGAATGATTGAACTTTCCAATTTCTCATTTATTGTTATAGCTAAATTTTGGAATTAATATGCAATCTACAAAATTAGGGTAGGATGAAGTGTAGTTAAACGGGTGTTTTTGGTTAAAATGAAAGTAATAATTTAGACTTATTATTAGTTGGGATATTTTACCAGTATTGAGGTTCCAAATAAATTTAAATTATTAGATAGGAGAGATAGTGTGTGAAGGAACCCACCCCACATTACCATTCACAATCTTGATTTCAGTCCAACTTCCGTCCTCGTCGGTCACCGTTACTTTAGTCCCTTCATGCAATATAAAAAGTTTAGTTCCTTTTTCGTTTGGCGAACCTGAGACTGTTACGGTAGGAGCTGTAATTATTGCAGTACCGCTGTTTAGGGTTAATTCTGCTTTGTGTTTTGCCACAAAGAAAATGGAAATTGAAAAAAGAATTAGAAAACTACCTCCAAAGAAACCAATTTGTTTCCACACTCGAATGGAAGTGAAAATATAAATTGCAAACAGAATCAAAGCCAAGAAGATGCTGAATATACAAAGTTCCGACCAAGCTTTTTCACTCATGATATTTACCAAAACATTTTTCCATGTGGTTAGAAAAAGTTGAGGAGCCGCCTCAATTTTATCCTCTGTTTTTTGGTTTGCTAATTTTAAATTCACATTAATGTCTTCATCGTCTGGAGATAGTTTTTTTGCCTTTTCGTAATTAAGAATTGCAAAACCGATATTGTTTAATTTGTAAAAGGCATTCCCTAGATTAAAGTACAACTCTGGTGCAATTTCTCCCTTAGCAATCACACTGTCATAAAGCTTAATCGCTTTAGTATAGTCGCCTTTGGCATAAGCTGCGTTTGCGCTATCGAGCACAATAGTGTTTTCAGATGCAAATAATGTTGTTGAAAACAAGAACAGAAGAAATGAGAAGAGACTATTTAATTTCATTTTCTATTTTAGTAATTAATTCTACAGTATTGTTGTATATTCCTTTCAAATCGCCCGAAGCAGCCGAAGGAGCATAATGCGCAAACTCGCAATTGTCTAATGTAGACATCAATTGTTGAATGGTAGCTTCGCTAATTTCTCTCTGTCTCATGGAGTCAGCAATGTTGTCTTTGTTTAGGTTAGCTGTAGGTATGTTAAATTTATTACCTGTGTATCCATGCAAGGCTTTGAAAATCTCCACATAAAATTGTTCTTTGTTGTTAGCATTTAAATGTTTTTCGGCAAGCACCAACTGTTTTTTTGCCATTCTAGTCGCCTTTCTGCTTTTTACTGCTACGGAATCATTATTCTTTTCAATATGTTTTCTCCGAATGAAGATGAACAAAAAGAATAGGAAGAATGGGATTATCAAGAGTAAATAGAATGCTGCAGAACCAAAGAAATAATTTCCGCGTGGCATCAATTGAATATTTTTTGTTTTAATGTAACGGATATCATTGCCCAAAACCTTTACATCCTCTTTACTACGTGGATTGAACACATTTGCACCAGAATCACCATCTTTTCCTTTATCAACATGTATTTTGAATTCTGGGGAAGGAAGTGTGATGTATTGCTTTTTCTCAGGATCAAAGTAACTAAAACTTATTGGTTCAATTTTGTAATCACCTTCGTGACGAGGAATTGCTAAATAATCAAACGTTTTGCTTCCACTTACACCACTAGCTGTAGTTGAAATATTATCTTTCGTTTTCGCATCATATGTCTCAAAGTCTTCTGGGAAATTTATTTTTAATGGATCTACCAATTTTATATTACCTTTTCCATTAATTGTAACTGTAAGGTTGATCGCATCATTCGCTTTAACCTTATCTTTGTTCACTTCTGCTTTGAATGAAAAATCACCAACAGCTCCAGCAAAATTGGCAGGTTTATTCGCTTCAGGTAAAGGAGTTACTTCAATGATTATAGGCTTGCTTTTTACAGAATAAGTGGCATCTTCGTATCCTCCACCAAAAAATTGGTCAAAGATATCGCGAGGGCGTTTGTTCGATTGTTTACGAACCACCACTTCAACTTTCATGGGTTCAATTTGCAATTTACCGCTTCGCTGAGGAAAGATAAAAGTCTTTTTCAACTCAGCTACACTGTATACTACACCATCCACGTTTTCATTCGAGACTTGTATTTGTTGGTTGTTTGAAGGGACATCTTGTGACCAAAATCCGGTATAATCAGGAAATTTAATGTCTTGAAAACCCCTTAGTTGGTATCTTGTATATACTTTGTGAGTTACAGTAATTTGTTCCCCTTGAAAGGCTTTTGTTTTGTTAACGGATGTTCGAACAAATAAATTGTCTCCTATGCCTTCATTTGAAGGAGATGAAGGATTCTGTTGCTGATTCTGACTATTTTGGTTAGGGTTAGTAGTTGTACCACCTTTAACAACTTCAATTACTAAAGAATTAGACTGAACATTTGCTCCATTAACAATAACACTCGCTGGAGTGATTGTAACTTTTCCTTCTTTTTTAGCAGCAATTATGTACGAAAGGGTTATTGATTGACTCATTGCACCATTAACAAATGACATTGATGTGCTTTGGTTCGGGCCCGAATACACATCAAATTCATTGAGAGCGGGCATTTTAAAATTAGTTCCATTTGCATTTAAGGAGAACGTAAGTTGGAAAGTTTCGCCCACAGCAACTTTTGTCTTACTTGCTGTAGCCGTAAATTTTTGTGCAAAGGCTGTTTCAGCCATCATCACAAACAAAAGTAATATATAAGTTATTTTTCTCACTTTTTATATTGATAAATCAGATCCAAATATTATAGCTGACAAAACGAAACAAAACTACCAATCTTTTTCAATTTGTACTTTTTCTCCTTTCACTTTAGATTTCTTCATTTTATCTTGAAGATTTTTTTCATCATTTTGAAGAGCATCTAAAAGACGTTTGGCGTCTTCTTTCGAAATTTTTTGTTGCTCCTTTTTTTCTTTATCTTGCTTTTCTTTGTCTTGTTTTTGTTCGTCTTTTTTATTTTCGTCCTTTTTGTCTTGTTCTTTTTTGTCCTTTTTCTTATTGTCTTTCTTGTCTTTTTTGTCTTTATCCTTTTTTTGCTGCTGTTGTTGTTTCAACATTTGTTGAGCGTAAGAATAATTGTAACGAGTGTCTTCATCATTCGGGTTGTTCTTCAAAGCATTTTTGTAAGCATTCAAAGCATCTTCATATTTTTTTGATTTTAGTAATGAATTACCCAAATTATGATAAGCCTTTGCAAGAGTGTCTTTTGAAGTGGAGTGATGAGTTGCAGCTTGGAATTGCTCCGCAGCCTCTTCAAATTTGTTTTGTTTATAATAAGCATCACCAAGATTAAATGCTCCTTTGTAAGAATCTTTATTTTTGTTTAGTGCTTTACTGTAGTTTTTTTCTGCCTCATTGAATTTTTTGTTTTCGTATGCTTTATTTCCATCGCGAATAAATTTTTTGTCTTGTTGTGCGAACAAGGAACTTGAGATGTGAAGAGCAAAAAGCAACATTAGGATGCTTACCTTAAGCCAATTATTATGTGTGATTAGCTTACAACTTCTCATTCCCAAATAAGTTTAAGCGTTGATACAATTTGCTTTTTCGTTCAGATATAAAAATTTCAATAATTAATAAAAGTAAAGTTGCTGATACAAACCACTGAAAACGATCCTCATAGTCACTATACATTTTGCTTTCAAATTGTTTTTTCTCCAATTTGTTTATTGCATCTAATACACTATTCAATCCTGTGTCAGAGTTAGAAGCACGAACGTAAATGCCTCCGCCAGTTGAAGCAATCTGCTGAAGAGTTTGTTCATTCAATTTAGTAACAACAGTATTCCCTTCTTTATCTTTTCTGAATCCTTCACGTATGTTTCCTTTGAAAACAGGAATTGGTGTTCCTTCTAAAGAACCCATTCCAATTGTATGAATCGCAATTCCTTTTTCAGTTGCAGACTCAGCTGCTTTAATCGCCCCCTCTTCATGGTCTTCTCCGTCTGTAATAATTACAATGGCTTTGTTTTTCCCTTCATCTTTACCAAACGACTCAACAGAAAGATTAATGGCAGCGCCAATATCCGTACCTTGGGTAGGTATTAAATCGGTATTGATGCTCTCTAAGAATAATTTTGCAGCAGAGTAATCTGTTGTGATTGGTAATTGAACATAAGCTTGACCGGCAAAAACAATGATTCCAATTCGGTCACCTTCTAGTTTGTCAAGTAATTTTGAAATTGCTTGTTTTGCCTTTTCAAGCCTGTTAGGTGTTAAATCTTCAGCTCTCATGCTATTTGAAACGTCTAAACAAATCATCAAATCAGCGCCTTTCCTTTTCACTTCTTCCAGTTTAGTTCCTACTTGAGGGTTTACAATTCCCAATATAAGAAATGCGAAAGCGAATGAGAAAAGAATAAATTTCCAAAATCGTTTAGCCCTTGATACATCAGGAAATAATTGCTTAATTACAAATATGTCTCCATAGCTTTTCAAAGCGCGTTTTCGCCAAATATTCAATAAAAAGTAAATAAGAATGAATATGGGAATGAATCCTAATGCGTATAGATAATATTTATGTTCTAGTTGAAACATAGTTTATGGTATACTTCTTAAAAAGATATTTTTTAATAAAAACTCAAGTAAAAGCAGCAATGCCGCAGTTACGGCAAACGGTAAAAAATGTTCTGCCTTATTGGTAAAATTCTTCTCTTCGAAAATTGTTTTTTCTAATCGATCGATTTCCTTGTAAATGTTCTTTAGCTTATCATTATCAGTGGCTCTGAAATATTTTCCTCCAGTCATGTCAGCGATTTCGCCAAGTGTTTTCTCGTCTATGTTTACATCCACATATCCATATTGGAAACTACCATCAGGATACATTGCAATAGGTGCAAGCGCTTTACCAATTGTCCCTACCCCCACAGCATATACTCGTACCCCAAAAGCCTTAGCTATTTCTGCTGCAGTAAGCGGAGCCACAGATCCTTGGTTGTTCACTCCGTCTGTCAGTAATATTACTACTTTGCTTTTTGCCTTACTATCTTTTACTCTTGTGATAGCAGTTGCTAAACCATTACCTATTGCTGTTCCGTCTGCAACCATTCCAGTATGAATGCCAGAAAACAAATTCTTTAGAACGGCATGGTCAGTTGTAAGTGGACATTGTGTGAAACTTTCTCCGCTAAAAATAACTAAACCTATTCTGTCATTCGGTCGACTATCTATAAAGTCTTGTGCCACTTCCTTAGCTGCTTCAATTCTATTGGGCTTGAAATCTTTTGAAAGCATACTGCCTGAAATATCCAAACAAAGAACAATATCAATTCCTTCCGTTTTAACATCCTTGAAACTAGACCTTGATTGTGGACGAGCTAGCACTAAAATTATCAATGAAATTGCAATTAATCTCAAAACTATTCCTACGTGACGCAAATATTGTTTTACTGATTTTTTTATCCCATCAAATTCTTTGATTGAAGAAACCTTTAACTCTGGATTCAATGTCTTATTTTTCCAAATGTACCATCCAGCTATTACTGGAATGAGAAGCATTAACCAAAATAGTTCTTTGTTCGCAAAAGTTATATCATTAAAAAAATCAAACACCTTGTACTTATTTATTTTGAATTAATTCTTCTTCTTTTTTAGTTCCACTTATAAAAGCATAGCTATTTTCAAGACACATTTCATTTTCTGATGGAGTAGGCTGTTCTTTCGCGAATTTCACTAAGTCGGACAAAACCAAGACTTGTTTTAGCTTGGTTTTACTTTCCTCATCAATCGCAACATTTCTAAATCCAACAATAATCTCATCTGTCGTTTGCTCCAATGCTTGAATCTTAAATCGATTTTCAATGTATTCTCTGACTATATCTGTTAGCCTGCTGTAATACAATTTCATTTTGCCTTCTTGCCATAGTTTTTCACCTTTTAGCTTCTCTAACTTTTCGTAAGCAATAACATGTGCAGGTATTTTGGGCGATTCAATTGTTATCATTGGAGGAGGGACTTTTTTGAATCGCTTATTCATATAAATGATAATGATAGTAATCAAAATTGCAATTAAACTTCCCCAAACCACATACATATTATCTTTTAACCAATCTATAAATGAATATGATTGACCAAAAGGAGGTTTAATGTCTTTTATTGCGATAGTTGTGTCCACTGAAATTCCTCCAACATGCAACAAAAGAGGTACTGTAAATATGCCATTTGTGTCACTGTTCAGGATGAACTTCAATGGTGGGATTGCCCAGAACCCTGAATCGAATGATGTAATATAAAGTGTTTTAGTTTGAATAAATTCAGTAGGTTTATTTTTATCTGGAATGATGGTGTCCAATTTTGATTGGCCTACTACCTCAATTTCCTTCCTAATTGTGTCGTTGATTTCAGGCCACTGGATTTTGCTTTGCTTTCCCTTGTCTACTCTATATCTAATACTAAGTTTTAGTTGTGTTTGTTGACCAATTTTTATGGTGTTGCTATCTAAACTCGCGGTAGCTTTAATTTCTTGGGCAGACGAATTTGAATACAACAGAATAAAAGCAACCACACAGCCTAACTTTTTCAATTTAGCTAGTGTTTTAGAAATAAGTATGGTGTTACTAATTCTGGTTTTCATTTTTATATTCTCATTCCTTTCCAACTCGTCAAATATTACAAATGATTCTAGGATTGTTGACTTTGGTTATCTACGTTTAAATAAATTCGTAAGTGGCTGAACATACGAATCAGCTGTATTGATGTTCGCTGAATCAACACCACATCTGCTAAAGGTCTCCTTCAAAATTGCTTCTCTCTTTAATGCTGATGCATTGTGATGAACTCTAACTTTTCTATCCGATGTATCCATCCATTTAATTGATCCTGTTTCAGCGTCTAAGAATTTTACTAAACCTACATTTGGTAATTCTGTTTCACGTTTATCAAAGATACGGAGGGCAACTAGATCATGTTTCTTGTTTGCAATTTTCAACGCATCACTGAAATTATCATCCATAAAATCGGAAATTACAAATGCGATACTTCTTTTTTTAATGACACTTGTAAGGTATTTTAATGCAAGTTCAATATTTGTTTTTTTATGTTCAGGTTTAAACTCAATTAAATCTCGGATAATTCGTAAAACATGACTTTTCCCTTTCTTAGGAGGAATGAATTTTTCTATTTTATCGGTAAAAAAAATGATTCCGATTTTGTCATTATTTTGAATGGAAGAAAAAGCCAGTACAGCGCATAATTCAGTAATTAATTCTTGTTTAAGTTGTCTTTGTGTTCCGAATTCTCCTGATGCACTCACATCCACTAAAAGCATCACCGTCATCTCGCGTTCTTCTTCAAACACTTTCACAAATGGTGTGTTAAATCGAGCTGTTACATTCCAATCAATCGAACGTATGTCATCTCCGGCTTGGTACTCTCTCACCTCACTAAATGTCATACCTCGACCTTTAAAAGCACTGTGATACTCCCCAGAAAAAATCTGGTTAGATAGGCCTCGTGTTTTAATCTCGATTTTTCTTACTTTTTTTAATAGTTCGGCTGTTTCCATTTATTCAATTTGAAATTGGATGATTTGAAAATTTGAATAAAAATATTAAATGAAATTCAATTTGTAACTTTCAAGTAAATCAAATTTTCAACCAATCTAAGGCACTTCTATCGTGTTCAGAATTTCGTTCACTATCATTTCGGAAGTGATATTTTCCGCTTCGGCTTCGTATGTTAAACCAATTCTATGACGCAATACATCTGTGCAGATAGCGCGAACATCTTCTGGTATTACATAGCCTCTTCTCTTGATGAATGCATAAGCTTTAGCAGCCATGGCTAGATTAATACTAGCACGAGGTGAGCCTCCAAAGCTTATCAGACCAGCGAACTTGTTAAGTTTGTAGTCGGACGGGAAACGAGTAGCAAAAACTATATCAACGATATATTTTTCAATCTTTTCGTCCATATAAACATCTTTAACTACTTTGCGAGCATTCAAAATGTCATCAGTTTTTAAAATTTGATTTACCGAAGGATATTCTGCAGCAAGGTTTTGACGGATAATCTTGCGTTCATCTTCTTTATTCGGATAACCTATGACAACTTTCAACATAAAACGATCCACCTGTGCTTCTGGTAATGGATAAGTTCCTTCTTGTTCGATTGGGTTTTGTGTTGCCAAAACCAAGAATGGATTTGGTAACTTAAAAGTTTGTTCTCCAATAGTCACTTGTTTTTCCTGCATAGCCTCTAGCAAAGCACTCTGAACCTTAGCTGGAGCGCGATTAATCTCATCCGCCAGAATGAAATTTGCGAAAATTGGACCATGTTTCACGGTAAACTCTTCTTTCTTTTGGCTATAAATCATAGTACCTATCAAATCTGCAGGCAATAAGTCTGGAGTAAATTGGATACGGCTAAAATTAGCATGAATAGTATTAGCCAATGATTTAATAGCAAGAGTTTTTGCTAATCCAGGCACCCCTTCGAGTAGAATATGTCCATTGGAAAGTAGCCCGATCAGTAAGCGCTCTACCATGTACTTTTGACCCACTATTACCTTATCCATTTCAAGAGTAAGCAAGTCAACAAAAGCAGATTCGCGTTGTATTCGTTCGTTTAATTCTTTGATGTCAGTCATCTTATTTTAAAATTTAATAGTGATTACGTGCTTAAATAGCGGTGCAAAAGTAAGTCCCAATCAATAAATTCAAGTCTTTATGCTGTTAAAAATTGTTAAGCCAAAACCTATTTAAAGTTTTTTAAGGATTTGGTAGAACCCTTGTATTTAGTGGTTTATAAACGATGCCATAAGTGACAATGATTGTTCAGATTTTAATCTAACTTTGTCACCGTTTTTATAAGCTCAAAATAAAAAAATACTCAAATTAGTGAAGTCTAAATTCAAACGCTTTTTCATTCAGTTATCATACAACGGCACCGCTTATAGTGGATGGCAAGTGCAAAAGAATTCGAAATATACAGTTCAACAAACTTTGAATGAAATGCTTTCTAGGTTGCTAAACGAATCAATAAATATAATGGGTTGTGGAAGGACAGACACTGGTGTTCATGCAAAAAAATATTTTGCACATTTCGATACAACAAAAGAAGATTTAATAGAAAACCACGATCATTGGATTTTGAAATTTAATCATGCTTTGCCAAAAGACATTGCCATTCAGAAAATTTTTAAAGTACACGAGAACGCATCTGCTCGTTACGATGCATACCGTAGAACATATCAATACATTATAACCAAGAAGAAAGATCCATTTGAAATAGATAAGGGTTATTTCTTGTATGGGAAATTAGATGTTAAAGCAATGAACAAAGCTTCTCAATTATTGTTTGAGTATGATGACTTCTCCGCTTTTGCAAAAAGCAATACCCAGAATAAAACGAATATTTGCAAACTTTACGAAGCAGAGTGGACGGAAGACGAGAATTCAATTGTATTCACTATTTCTGCCAATCGTTTTTTAAGAGATATGGTACGTGCTATTGTGGGAACAGTTTTGAAGGTTGGTAAAGGAAAAACTACTTTAGAAGAATTTAGAAAAGTTATTGAAAGTAAAACTCGTTCCGAAGCAGGCTTATCTGTTCCCGCATGTGGTCTCTTTTTAGTGAATGTAGAGTACAAAAAAGGTGTAGTAGATGCCCTTGAAGAATAATTTTAATGCGCAACTGAATCGGTGATTTAATTAGTATATGACGAAAAAAGAAACAAAAATAACAGGCAAAACAGTTGATTTTACTTTACTAAAAAGAATTCTCGCGTATGCGAAATTCTACAAAGGGAACTTTTCGCTCGCAGTAATAGCGACAGTAACTTTCGCTTTCGTTTCTCCTATTCGTCCCATCTTAATTCAATATACGTTCGACAATTTTGTGTCGAAACACAATGCACCAATGTTGTTAAATATGACAATGATTCTAATCGGTCTATTAACCTTGGAGGCGCTAATGCAGTTCTCAGATTCTTTTCTAACTAATCGGTTAGGTCAAAACATTATTAAGGATTTACGAATTCAGTTATACAAACATATTTCTAGTCTACGGCTTAAATATTATGACAACACCCCGATTGGAACCCTGGTCACTCGCGCTGTCTCCGACATTGAAGTTATAGCAGATATGTTTTCCGATGGTTTAATCTCAATCATGGGTGATTTACTAAAATTGTTTGTTATTCTTGGGGTTATGTTATTTTTAAATTATCGACTTACTCTTATCGTTCTCATACCTATTCCAATTTTACTCATCGCCACCTATATTTTCAAAAGGGCTGTTGCAGCATCTTTTCAAGATGTCCGCACTCAAGTTGCTCGTCTTAATGCCTTTGTTCAAGAACATATTACTGGAATGAATATAGTTCAAATTTTTAATCGTGAAAACATTGAGATGAAAAAGTTTGATGAGATAAACACTAAACATCGCGATGCGAACATTCGTGCGATTATGGCGTATTCTATTTTTTTTCCCGTGGTAGAAATACTCTCTTCAGTTTCTCTTGGATTACTTATTTGGTGGGGAGGACGTGAGATTCTTCAAAATGTCACTTCGATGGGACAATTAGTGGAGTTCATAATGTTTTTAAATATGATGTTTCGTCCTATTCGTCAATTAGCAGATCGGTTTAATACTTTACAAATGGGTATGGTCTCTTCCGAGCGTGTGTTTAAGGTTCTTGATACTCACGAAATAATTGAAAACAAAGGAAAGATAAGTGCTGAAAACATTAATGGCAATATCGAGTTCAAAGATGTTTGGCTTGCTTACAGTGATGAAGATTGGGTGCTTCGCGGAATCTCTTTCGATGTGAAACAAGGTGAAACAGTTGCCCTTGTTGGCGCTACAGGTGCTGGCAAATCTTCTATTATTAATTTATTGAATCGCTTTTATGAATTTACTAAAGGCTCAATTACCATTGATGGTATTGAAGTTAGAGATTATGAATTATCATCCTTAAGGAAAAATATTGGGGTCGTGCTTCAAGATGTTTTTCTGTTTTCCGATACTTTGGAGAATAATATTTCCATTAGTAATCCTGAAATCACCAAAGAAAAAATAATTGAAGCGGCTAAAGTGGTGGGCGCACACGAGTTTATTTCAAACCTCCCAAATGGCTACGATTACAATGCAATGGAACGCGGTGCAATGTTATCCGTGGGACAAAGGCAATTAATTTCATTTATTCGTGCCTATGTCTACAATCCAAGAATATTGGTGTTGGACGAAGCCACATCATCCATCGATACTGAATCTGAGAAATTGATTCAAAATGCGATTGATATTCTTACCAAAGGAAGAACATCAATTATTATTGCACATCGATTGGCTACGATACAAAAAGCGGACAAGATAATAGTTATGGATAAAGGTGAAATCATAGAATCTGGTAATCACCAAGAATTACTTAAACAAAATGGGCAATACAAACGATTGTTCGATCTACAGTTTAAGGATGAGAAAGCGCACGTTAGTAATAAAGTTCTAATCTAGAAAGTTACTCAACTGATAAACCATCAAGTGCTACTCCAGCGCAGCATCAGCCTTGTGAGGTAAACTTTTCGGTTTACTTATTTCCTTACATACATTACTTCTTTCACAGCTTTTATTACTTTGCTTACGTTTGGCAACGATGCATCAATTAGTGTAGGTGCATAAGGCAAAGGCACATCGGCTGTGGTGACGCGCAGTACAGGAGCATCCAAATAATCAAAAGCATCTTTCTGAACTTTAAAAGCAATCTCTGACGAGATAGAAGCCAATGGCCATGCCTCTTCTACTATCACCAATCGATTTGTTTTTTTTACCGACTGGATGATGCAATCGTAATCAATAGGGCGCACCGTGCGCAAATCAATCACTTCGGCATGTATTCCTTCTTTGTCGAGCTCAGCGGCAGCCATCATGGCTTGCTTTATTATTTTTCCGAACGATACAATGGTTACATCTTTTCCTTCACGTTTTATGTCAGCCACACCTATTGGTATTAAGTACTCGCCATCGGGCACTTCGCCTTTGTCGCCATACATTTGTTCCGATTCCATAAATATCACAGGGTCGTTGTCGCGAATGGCCGATTTCAATAAACCTTTGGCATCGCTCGGATTAGAAGGTACTATTACTTTTAAACCCGGTGTGTTGGCAAACCAGTTTTCGAACGCTTGCGAATGTTGCGAACTAAGCATACCTGCCGAAGCCGTTGGCCCACGAAACACCATTGGACACGAGAATTGTCCTCCACTCATGCTCATCATTTTGGCAGCCGAGTTGATAATCTGATCGATGGCAACCAGCGAAAAATTAAAGGTCATGAATTCCACCACCGGACGCAAACCATTCATGGCTGCACCCACAGCAATACCTGCAAAACCAAGCTCGGCAATAGGAGTATCAATCACCCGCTTGGCACCAAACTCAGCAAGCATGCCTTTGCTCACTTTATAGGCTCCATTGTATTCAGCCACTTCTTCGCCAAGTAGGAATACTTTTTCGTCCCTTCTCATTTCTTCGTTCAGGGCTTCGCGGAGTGCTTCTCGAAATTCAATTGTTCTCATGTTTGTAGTTTTTTTAGCGGTGCAAATGTAGTTTTTTTTTGGTTGTTCGTGATTAGTTTAAAGTTAGAAAGTTTAAATTTCGGAAGATGGAAGTTACCGCTAAGGCAGAAAGACGCTAAGGCAATTCTTACCATTCCTATTTCCTAAAGCCCCCCAACAACTAAATCTCAAATCTCATATCTCATATCTCAAATCTATTTGTGGCAGGCAGTTTCTCACGCTTCGTTCCCCTTCCTCCCGCTCATATCTTTGTCCCGAATTATAAAATTAACTTTGTGAAGAATTA
>JBAXQU010000034.1:0-28758 GCA_037131555.1 Bacteroidota bacterium | reverse complement strand
GTAAGTGGAGGAACGTTCAGTATTGATGGAACATCAACAGCAACAGGTTGTACGTTCAATTGTTCGGGAGGAAGTATTTCGGGAGGTTCGGTGATGAACTTTAATACCGCTAGTACTTTTAATTGGGGAAGTTCCAATTTTGATTTATCAGGAACCATCAATGTGAATAGTGATGCAACGATGGGAATGACCGGAGGTAATAGATATTGCTACAACAGTGGTGTGATTAATAATTATACAACATGTACTTGGACAGGAGGAGTTGTTTATTTTTATTATGGAGCACCCACTTTTAATAATTATGGAACATTGTTGTTGAATTCGGATGCAGGATTCTATAATTATTATGTTGGAGGATTTAACTTTAATAATCTATCATCGGGAACGATTAATAAAACAGGAGGAACAGGCGAATTTTCTTTCGCGAGCAATTGCTCGTTCAATAATGCTGGAAACACCATTATCAACACAGGAGTTTTGTCATTTTACAATAGCTCGAATCCTCATTCAGGTAATTATAGTATTGCATCAGGGGCTCAATTGTATTCTCCATTAACGGTGTCATTCACGGGTTCGTCATTTACTAATAATGGTAATGTTTCATTAGGTAACCTTGTTTTTAATGGTAGTTCCAATCAAACATTATCAGGAACAGGAAACATCAATTACCTAGCTTTTAACTCACCAAGCGGTGTTACATTGACAGGCACACAAACTATCAATTCGGGCCTTGCACTCAATAATGGATTGGTAACAATGGGTAATAACAATTTGATTGTTGGTTCATCGGCATCATTTACAGGAGGAAGTAGTTCTAGTTATTTTGTAACGAATGGAACAGGTAGTTTGAAACGAAGAGTAATTGGGAATAACACCAATGTGCTTTTCCCAATTGGAACATTAAATAGTTACATGCCAGCTAACGTGATGTTGGACGGAAGTAGTACTGCTGATAATTTTAGCGCAAGGGTGATTAATCAATTGAACTTTAATTACGACAATTCAAATATCCCTTATGGAATTGCTGTTACAGCAAATGTTGTAGGGAAGACATGGGTAATAAAAGAAGATGTAGTAGGAGGCTCCAACGCAACTGTTTCGTTGCAATGGAATGATGGAGATGAATTAACAGCATTCAACAGAAGTAATGCAGCTGTTTATAATTATGATGGCACTTATTGGCAACACAATGCATTTACAACTGCGTCTGGAAGTAACCCTTATTCAATTTCAAAATCTGGTATAACATCCTTTAGAGAATTTGCTGTAAGCGATGATTTATCTACACTCAATTTTATACTTACTTGTACTAACAATTATTATACTGTTTGTAATGGTTCAACATTTAACATTCCTTATGTGGCAACAGGTTCTTTTGATGCAGGCAATGTATTTACAGCGGAATTAAGCGACCTTTCGGGAAGTTTTTCAATTCCTGTAGTTCTTGGTAGTATCAGTAGTACTTCTTCTGGGGTTATAAGTGGAACAATTCCTCCTGCAACACCTGATGGAACAAACTATCGATTAAGAATTACAAGTTCTAATCCTGCTTTAACGAGTGTGGATAATGGTAGTGCAATTACTATTTCAACTTCATCTACTAATGTATTTTATCAAGACAATGATGGTGATGGGTATGGTAACCCTTCCGTTAGTCTTACTTCATGCTCCACACCAGCAGGATATGTTGTAGATAATACCGATTGTAACGACAATAATAATGCTATTCACACTCCACCAACAGTGAGTTTAACAGTTTCTCCTGCCACTACGGTATGTGCAGGAACCTCAATTACACTTTCGGGTACAGGAGCCACTACTTACAACTGGACAGGTGGTGTAACCGATGGCTTAGCATTCAATGCAACCTCTAGCGGGACTTATACAGTTACTGGAACTACAATGGGATGTTTCAACACTGCTGTAACTTCTGTTACAGTAAATCCTTTACCTGTGGTATCATCATCAGCTACCCTTCAAACACTTTGTAGTGGAACACCAACTACATTGTCAGCATCAGGAGCAAGTTCTTACAATTGGTTGCCAGGCAACCTTTCAGGAGCATCTGTTTCAGTCACACCTTTGAGTTCTTTGACGTATACCGTATTAGGAACAGATGGAAATGGTTGTACCAATACATCTACACAATTCATCACCGTAAACACTACACCAACAGTGGGAGCAAACATCACACCTTCATCCACTATATGCGAAGGGACAAGCATTACCATAACAGGTACAGGAGCTACATCTTATTCATGGAATGGTGGTGTAAATGATGGAGTGGCATTCGCACCTGCTTCGAACGGTGGAGCATCGGGTATAAGTACAAACAATTCATCTTTGTTTGTTGGATTAAGAAAACTAGTCAACAGTTATAATGGTTCTGCATTACAATTGAGAAGAGATAATGATAATGCAACCATGGATTTTGGTTTTGTTGGTAATGATTTGGATGTGGTGGCCATCAATACTTGGTTAGCTGGCTCATCGGCACATTGCACTACTTTATATGATCAATCTGGTAATGGACGCAATGTAACACAAGGTAACTCTTCACAGCAACCTGTTTTTGTTGCAAATGGTTTGAATGGTCGTCCTATCCTTCATTTTAATGCAGGACAAATTATGGGCAATACTTCAAACTTTCCTGTTCCTTTTACTGTGGTTTGTGCTGCTAAACAAACAGGCCCTACAAGAGGAAGGATGTTGTCAAGTTATTATAACAACTGGTTACTCGGTTGGTGGGCAGGATATAAATCATGTGCACATTTCGATAGTTGGGTTTTATATCCTAGTACAACATCAGATAATAATCCATATATCTACACAGGAACTAGTAATGGAAGCTCTGCGCAAGTTTATGAAAACGGAACACTCATATCAAATCAAGGAGGTGGGTATCCTGGACCTAATGGTATTACTTTAGGAGGTGCTGGAAATTACGGTGAATACTCCGATTGTGATTTTATGGATGTGATGATTTTTAGTTCGGTACTTCCCAATGCTGATAGAAGCGCTGTAGAATCTAACATTGCCAATTATTACGCATTGCCAAACGCAAACAATACAATTGCTTATACAGTAACAGGAACAGCTGCGAATGGTTGTTCTGCCTCATACACTCAAACTGTAACTGTAAACCCAAAACCATTGGTGAGTGCCATAGCAACTCCTGATTCAATAATTTGTGTAGGTAATAGTGTTACATTATCAGGAGCTGGGGCAAACACTTACACATGGACAGGTGGTGTTACCAATGCTCAAACTTTTTCTCCCGCATCAACTGCTACTTATACTGTCACAGGAACGGATGGTAATGGTTGCTCAAATACTTCCATAAAAACGGTAACGGTGAATTCAAGTTTTAGTGTTGTTCCTACCGCAACAGCCTCTACAATTTGTGCAGGTAGTTTAACCACATTGTCTGCAACAGGTGCCACCACTTATAATTGGATGCCAGGAGGCATGACTGGTTCTAGTGTTTCGGTTTCTCCGACTTTAACTACAACATATACGGTAACAGGTTACAACGGCTCAGGTTGTTATTCAACCGCAACAATTGTAATTAACGTGAATCCACTTCCTACAATAGGATATTCTTCTCCATCAAGCATCAATGTATGTACTGGAACTGCAGTAACTCTTAATGGAACCGGAGCTATATCTTACTCTTGGTCAAATGGAATTACGAATGGCGTTCCATTTACACCGCTTTCAACAACCACATATACTGTTACAGGAACGGATGCTAACACATGCAGTAATACAGCAACTGCCAGAGTCACTGTAGGTGGAAATTATACATTATTCACTTCGTCCACTTCAGTAAATTGTGGACAAAGTGATGGTTCAGCAACAGTGTCGGTTTCTGGTGGTGATATTGGAAGTGGTTCTGGATTGTTATCATATACTGCATCTTCAACTTGGAATTCATATTATGGAGGCTTAGAAACGTCTTTGGTGAATGATAATAATTTTGGAACAGGTGTTCTTTGGAATCCTACTAGTTCACCATTTGAAATGACAATGACCTTTGCCAATGAAGTGCGAATAGATTCCGTTAAAATTAAAGGAGGGCAGTTTAATGGCAATTACAACATTCCTGATTTAATGAAATTGTATAGAGGAACATCTTCAGGTACACTTTTATCTACTATTGTTCCAACTTATGATTACAGCAACTATTCAATTCCTAACAATGGAACAAGTCAAATCTATACATGGGTGATTACTCCAAATAGTGGTTACAGCTACAGTTCAATTATGGAGATCACTTGTTATGGTTCTACAGAAACCTATACTTACCAATGGAGTGCTAATGCAAATAATCAAACCACACCAACTGCCACAGCACTGAATGTTGGTACCTTTACAGTAAATGTAACCGATGCAAATGGATGCTCTCAATCGACATCTCAGAATGTTGTGAGTGCAAATCCTATTGCAGTAAGTTCAATTGTATCACCTGCCAATGCAACTGTTTGCGAAGGACAGAGCGTTTCGTTAAGTGGTCAAGGTGGATCTACATATAGCTGGTCAGGTGGTGTTACAAATGGAATACCATTTACACCAACCACTACTACCACTTATACTGTAACAGGTACCGATGTGGCTGGATGCTCAGGCACTTCAATACAAACCATTACTGTAAATCCGATTCCAACAATCAATTTGTCGGCAACCAATTCAACCGTATGTGTTGGAAGCAGCACTACTCTATCAGCTACAGGCGCGCTTACTTATACTTGGATGCCAGGAAATTTGTCTGGAGCTTCAATCACAGTTAATCCGAACTCAGCAACAACATACACAGTTACTGGAACCACCGCATCAGGTTGTACGAATTCAGCGACAATTACCATTAATGTTAATTCGCTTCCATCGGTTTCAATCACGCCAAGCGGTTCTACTAATTTCTGTATTGGAGGAAATGTGACCTTAGATGCAGGTGCAGGATATAATTCGTATGCATGGTCGACTGGTGCAACAACGCGTACCGTGAATGTTACTGCTGCTAATTATTATACAGTGACAGTAACCAATTCGAATGGATGTGCTAATTCAACAAATCTTTTTGTGAATGTAGTCGCCAATCCTACAGTTATTGCAAACTCCGATTCTCCAGTTTGCAGTGGTACTCCTCTTCACCTCAGTGCAAGTGGTGGTGTGACTTACCATTGGAATGGACCAAACACTTATTCAAGTACAACGCAAAACCCAATATTTAATTTTGCTTCTACCGCGTTAAATGGAACCTATACAGTGACTGCTACTAATTCAACTGGTTGTTCGGCAACAGCAACAACAGTAGTAACTGTTAATGCCAACCATGCTCCAGTATTAAGTTATACAGGTAATGCTGGTTTTGTAACCAATGTGGTAAATCCTTCTAATGGTTTACCAACTGCACTCTATCGTTTTGAAGTTAGGTATACAGATGCTGATGGAGATATGCCTGCAAATACTTATCCTCGCTTGCAATTAGACTTTGAAGGAAATGGCACATTAACCGATGCAAATGACCGATTGCTTTACATGATACCAGTAAATCCGAACGATAATGATGTAACAGATGGTAAGGATTATTATTACAATGCTGCTGCACTTCCTGAAGGCACTAGTTGGCAAACAACTATTGTTGCTGATGACCAAACTTGCAGTGTTACTTTTGGCTCGTTCAATGAACCGGACGTTCAGCGAGATGTTGATATTTCTATTTTCGCTAATGATATTTCCTTCTCCAACTCGCATCCTAATCCGGGTGACCAAATAACGGTTTTTGCTACTATACACAATTACTCTGGACGAATAGCAAACAACTTTACAGCGCATCTTCGCAATCAGTTCGATACAACTGTTGTTTATCCTGATGTTACTGTGTCATCACTGTCGAGTTTGCCGAATAATAATTCTGTTCAAGTTAGCTGGACCATCACAACTCCTGCGTTGCCAGCTTGGTGCCCTATGCAAGTGTTCGTTGATTATGGTAATGCTTTGGCTGAGCCAAATGAATTAGACAATCAAGCGATACGACCTTTTACCAACGGTCATTATACGTTGCCAGGACATATTGAACTAACAGCTGCACCAAGTCCTTCATTGGTCCCATCAAGTGCAGGGGTTTCTATTTATGGACATGCACATTATGTAGGCACTGCTGTAGTGCTTGCTAATCCTTCATGTGCAGGTGCTACTATAACTGGTACTTGTGTGGAGACTGGACAACAAGTTTCTACATATACCAATTCAAACGGTGACTATAGTTTTGGAATCACTGCACCGGTTACGGCAGGAACATATCATGTGAACGTTCATGCTACTGATTATACATTAGAAGGAGATACTGCAACTACATTTGACGTTTATTTTTATACACCTCCAGTTTGTGTTGCGCCAGACATCATAACTTCTGTTTCATTGAGCCCAAGTACTGTTTCCATTCCTAACTATTACTGCACCGCTATTTTAGCTGGGCAATCATTAACAGGTACTGCAACAGTAACCAATGCTGGTAATGCGCCAAGTGCGGCTACTTCAACACTTCAGATTACTTTGCCTGATGGAACTCCTGTACCGGGACCTTTTACAATTCCTGCATTGGCAATAGGACAAAGCGTTAATTTTAATCTTCCTGCAATGACGTTTAGTTATCCAGTAAGTACTTATATCAATGCAAGTGCAGACGTTGCCAATGTGATATCCGAATGCAATGAAGGAAATAATTCGGCCAATGCTTGTATATTGGTGTTGCCACCATTGCCTGATATTTCACCAACCAATTACAATTACAGTAGTGCATATCAATGTCAGTTTGGTAGTATTTCTTTTGGAATAAGTAATAGTGGAGGTGTGGCCACAGGTAGTTTTAATGCAAGAATGACCGTGTATCACAATGCTAGTTTGGTGGCTACATTCAATCAAACTGTTGGAAGTATTAATCCTTTACAAGGAACTTCAATAACATTTAATTATGTGCCTCCTACAAGTGGAGCCTATAGTTTTGTTTTGGATTGTGATGTTCCGAATGCTGTAACCGAAGTGAGTGAAACAAATAACTCGACTACTACCACTATTAATTTCAATGCATGCCTTGCTGATTTATCCGTTTATGGATGTGGTTCTTTAGATGTAAAACCAGTGAATCCAACTGCAGGTAACAACATTACTATCTATGCAACCATTGCAAACAGTGGTCAAACAACTGCTGCAGGTCCTTTTAATGTTGACTTTAATGTAGCAGGAACTCATTACTCTTACAATTTTGTTGGAAATATTCTTCCAGGTACATCGTCTCAAGTATCAATGGTGGTGCCAGCTCCAGCTTATGGCAACAATTTACTCACAGTAACAGCAGATAATACCAATGCTGTGGTTGAAACGGATGATAACAACAATAGTGTAAGTACAAGTTTATGTTGGGATTTTATCCCTACCAATACGAGTTGTGGTGGAGGAGCCTTCATCTCTCCAAATCAATATGTAGGACATCCTGTAACATTTAGTACTGGTTTGTTGAACTATGGAATCTACGAAGCATCGCATGTACAAGTGAAGTTTGAAGTAAGTGGTCCTGGATTGTCAGGCTGGTTAAACCTTGGTACTGTTTCTTCGTATGCAGACATCACTTGCTCTTGTCCAATAGGATTAACACTTCCTGGTGCCTTTGCATTCCCTCAAACTGGAAATTATTCAGTAAGAATTACAGCCGATTACACGAATCAATACAGCGAATGTGACGAATCGAACAATATAATTTATGTTTCTGTTTATGTTGGCGATAGCCCTGATTATACTATTCTTTCTCAGTACATCGCTCCTTCATTATTAAATCCTGATTTGAATCAATCCATCAACATTGATGTGACCTATCAAAATTTGGGTAATGGAAATATTGATTCTTCTGAAGTGTATGTTCAAATGGATAATACTCCAATTGATTCGCTTCGTGCTCCAGGTTTAATTGGTGGAGATTTCAATACAGTGCATCTTACTCATACATGGTCGTCAAATGTGCGTGGAGTGCACGTTATACGAGCAGTGGTTGATCATGATCACCAAGTGGTGGAATCGAATGAATACAACAACGAAGCTACACGTGCTATCATTGTTGGTAAATCACCTAATTTATATTTCAGTAATTTTGCAGTAAGTACTGCTTCTCCTAATTTAAATTCTTTGCTCGCCATCAATGCATCCATTCATAATAATGGATATGATGCTTGCACTGCCACCTATCAAGTTTATTATCTTGATAATTTAGGTGCTGAGGTGTTAATCTACCAACAAGCGGTAACGGTGGATACAGGAGCTACTGTATCACTTGCTACTAATTGGTTGGTTACCGATCCTCGTACTACTATCATTGGAAGAATAACGAATGGAAACCCTGTGGAGTATGACGTAACCGATAATCAAGCAACGGCCAATATTGGCACTATGTTGATTGCTACTAATGCTACTCCTGCCAATTGTAGTTCTTCTACGGGTGTTGCAAGTGTTGTTATTACGGGTGGTCAACCTCCATTCTCGAAACAATGGAGCAATGGACAATCAGGAGATGCTATCAATGTGGTACCGGGAACTTACACGGTGGTGGTAACAGATGCCGAAGGTTACACCGCTACCGATTCGGTTACGGTTACTGGTAATGCAGCACCTGTAGTGAATGCTACTGCAAACAATGCTGTGCTTTGTGCTGGTGGTTCGGCCAACTTATCTGCTGACGGTGCATCTACATATACTTGGATGCCGGGTAATTTATCGGGTGCAACGGTTACCGTGTCGCCTACCGTGAACACCACTTATACAGTTACAGGAACAAGTAGCAACGGATGCACAGCTACTGCAACATTGCTCATCACTGTACATCCTACTCCAGTATTATCATTGGTGTCGCAAACAAATCCTACGAATGGAAATAATGGTTCGATAACATTAGCTGCTGCTAATGGTTCAGCACCATACACATTTAGCATCGGTGCTTCTACCAATACTACTGGGGTGTTTAACGGATTAGGTGCAGGTGTTTATAATTTCAATGTTACCGATGCATCATCATGTACCTCTTCGGTGATTACAGTTACATTAATTTCCGTGGGATGCACCAATGCTCCATTGCCTCCTGTTATAGCAGGACCAAACGCAGTGTGTGGTTTGCAAACTGGTGTTTACACTGCTACTACAACAGGTGCTGCAACATACACATGGACAGTGCCATCGGGATTAACCATTACATCAGGAGTAGGAACATCATCGCTACATGTTAACATTGCTGCAGGAACCATCAATGGAAACGTAACTTGCAGTGCAACCAATTCGTGTGGTACTTCTGCAACTACATCGTATCTGGTTACTAAGAAACCTCAAACTCCTGCTGCTATCACTGGGCCAACTAGCAGTTGTGGATTAAGTTCGGCAACTTATTCGATACCTCCTGCTTTTGGTGCTACATCTTACACTTGGGCAGTACCTACCGGAATGACTATTGTTGCAGGCTCTGGAACAACATCCATTGTGGTGAGCATTGGCTCTGCTTTTTCGGGCGGTAATGTTACGGTATCGGCAGTAAACAATTGTGGTTATATAGCAGGTACGGCTTTGAATGTAATCGGGAAAGTGGCGCCTAGTGCCATCTCTGGACCTTCGTATGTATGCGGTACTTCCACTGCTATGTACACTTGTGCAACCGTGCGCAATGCAACAGGTTATTATTGGTCGTTGCCAACAGCTTGGACCATCATGGCTGGACAAGGCACTAATACTATAATTGTATCGTTGCCAAATAATCTTCACAATACCGCATTTACAGGCAATGTACAAGTACAGGCTTTGAGTGCATGTGGAGTTAGTGGCTATCGTACCTTCACGGTTTCGTATTGCAAATCGTTGGAAACATCATCAACTAATGAAAGTGAAGCAAGTACTTATTCCGAACTTTATCCTAATCCTGCAACTACTGAATTTTCGATTGATATCAATTCGGAGGAAGATAGAGTAGTGGTGGAAGAAGTGTACGATATGCTTGGCAATCTTGTTATCGCTAATCGAGTGATGGTGATGAATGGAAAAGCTACTTTGAAAACTTCGATTGAAGAATTGAACAATGGATTGTACTTTGTGAGATTGATGGATACAAATGCTAATGTGTTGTACACCGAAAAAATTATGAAGGAATAAATTGGGTTGATTGAACCCCTCGTTTCAATTCATAAAAAAACTCCTGTCGGATAATGATTCGACAGGAGTTTTTTTATTACACTCTTTTTATTGTTTTACAAGTTTCTTTCTCACTATTCCTTTCTCGGAATCTATTTCTACAAAATACACCCCATTAGCTAAGCTGCTTAGATCCACAGCTAACTTTGAACTTTCTAACTTTAAACTTTGAACTTCTTCACCTAATACATTATATATATGTATGGAATTAATTCTTAATTGTGAATTCTCAATTGTGAATTGATTAGTTGCAGGGTTCGGGCTTATGTTTATATTTCCTTTCCCAATTTCCTCCACCCCATCATTTGTGCAATCAACCAAACTCACATCATCTACATAATAATAAGCTGCTGGGTAATGATTAAGCCCAGAACTATTATAAATAATATGGGATGTGAATGCATCCGTATGGAAATTACCTATAATAATATATTGCTCGCCTCCATGTGCAATAAATTCCCCTGATATTAATGTCCAATTAGCAGAATCAGCAATTATTGAGGAAGAAATTATCGGAGGGTTAAGTGTAAAAAAAGTAGCAGGATAATTAACTGTAGAATCGCTGATATACATACCCATACTATTCGCAGCATAAGCCATGCTGTCAGCTAGACTTACATAAAAGTTTACACAATATTTCCGGTTGGTCATTAATGTACTGTCTAATCTTACCTGTACAAACTCCCTATAATTAGTTGAAAATGATGAATAGGTAACAAAGCCAATATATCCTGTGCCTCCATGAGCATATTGAAAACCGGAAACATTTGAAGGAACACTAACACCAGAGTTTGTGGAGCATGCATTATATAATTCGACACTACTTCCACCTGCTGGGCAATTCCAATAAGGTACTTGATTAAAACAGGGACCTAGCCAAACAGAGTCACAAGAATTAATATTCTCAAAACTCGGATTTGGGACCAAATTCGTTTGCCCCTTCACCAGCGTCACTGAAAACATAAAAATAATAAAGGCTCCCGTTTTTTTCATATATCAAATTTACTGTTTTTAGGGCTTCGGTTTTGGTATTGGGGTAAATTTATTTGTTCAACATTTTTTCTAAAATATCTATTTTCATTTTTAATTTTTCGTTTTCTGTTTTCAATGCATCCAGTTCGGCTTGCAACGGATTGTCGGTTGCAGGTGGCATATTGGCAGGCAAGGCATCGGCTATGGCTTTAAAAAAATTATAGTCGAGCACCTGACAAATGGTGAAAAGGGTAGAAATTTGCATCGATTCTTTTTTGAAATAATCAATCACAGTTTCGTCTTTTACTCCTTGTTTTCGTGCCCACACTGCCTGAAAAAGCCGATTGTCTTGTACATGTTTTTTAAGCATTTTGCCAATATGAGGATGCCCCAATCCTTTAAATAATACACGTTTGTTACTTTTTGCACACATTCTATTCTTTTTTTTATTTCATTTCTTTCTATTTAAGCTTCGCATTTTCCGTAGTTAAACTCCGCACTTTCCGTAGTTAAACTCCGCATCTTCCGTAGTTAAACTACGCATTTCCCGTAGTTAAACTCCGCACTTTCCGTAGTTAAGCTCCGCATTTTCCGTAGTTAAACTCCGCATTTTCCGTAGTTAAACTCCGCATTATCCGTAGTTAAGCTCCGCACTTTCAGTAGTTAAACTCCGCGTTTTCCGTAGTTAAACTCCGCATCTTCCGTAGTTAAGCTCCGCATTTTGCGTAGCTAGACTCTCCATTTACATCAAAAAAAATCCCATTCTCTACTATAGAGAACGGGATTTTTATCAACCCAAACTTATACAGGAGTAGTTGGTCGTCCACCTTGTCCATCAAAACGTTTTTTGAGCACATCATAAGCAGCTTGAAAACCTTCGATACCCATACCAGCCATTGCTTCTATTACTTTGTACAGAGCCAAAGCGCCTACATAGCCCTCGTGGGCTGCTATTCGTTTGGTGTCTGCATTGCGAAGCATTAATGGTAAAATAAGCGTGTTTTCAATCTTTTCGCATTGATTGCTTAGTGTCAAATCGTTTTTCAGATTGCTCACAATGGTTTGCAAAGCCGGTGGCAGTTGGGCCATCAGCAAGGCGCCTTGTGCCAAACAGTCGGCTGCAAATTCTTTGTTAGCAACATCCAAACTGAATAATGATTTTCGTTCATCTTCAGTAAGCGCCACAGTGGAGCCATTCATAGCGGTATTGATATCGGCAAAGCCTGTTTCAATAGCCGTCATCTTAGCGTCCGTAATAGTTGTGTTGATGCGATTTTCTGTTGTATTAGCCATTTTTTACAATTGTTTAGTTATCCTACTCGTTGCAGGTTTTTCGGGATTACCGCGACTGATTTATTTATCCACGTTTTCGAGTCGTCCTCGTGGTTTATAAGTTTTAAGTTTAACTGTTGAAAGTTCAAAATCGTATGCTTCATTTTTAGCCAGTGCATTAATGAGTTCTAACTATTACCTACAGCGAGGCGCTATGTATCGCCTTTTCGAAAAATTGGTGCATTGCTCACAGCGTTTTTTATCGTTGTAAATGTCGACCCGTATGCATCCACAATCGTATTTAAAAAATTCGGCATAGGTGTTGCATTTTTTACAACCACATTGCTCTGTCCATCGTTCTATTATTCGAGGTTCTTTCATGGTTTGTTATTATTTTATTCAACACTCGAATCACCTTCGAAGTAGCGCGCGGCACGATCGTTGAACCAATGGGCTTTGTACAATAAACTTTGTTCCAAAAAATTGTTGGCAGCATGCACACGTATGCCTTTTAAATACGATGGGTAGCGGCCCCAAACATAAATAGCAGAGAGTTGAGTACTTATTTTGAGCAATGGTTCGGGCCGTTTTTCCACCATCAAATCGAAATCGTAGACCCCATCTTTTGGCGGTATTTCGTAAAAATGCGGCACTATGTAGGCGTTGTTAAATTCGGAGAAATTGGTTTCTCCTTTTGCGAAAATTCCTATTTCGTAAGGAAATTCTTTGTTGAACTCAAGGCTCAAACTAATAATGCAGTCCATTTTTTCCATAATATTAGCTATTAGTTGTTATTAATCCCGACACTTCGGGAACGATTTATATTATACAATTACTTTTCCATCTATTTAAGTCGAGAAACATATCGACCATAAAAGCCGAAGTGCCTACAGCATTCACCGATTTGGTCAATACCTTTTTGTCGCAGCGCAAACGTTTGCACCAATACGAGAGTTCTTCGGTACTATTAATATTAATAGTGAGTTCGTTCAGTTGTTTCGTTTCCATATTTTTTATTTTTAATGATGTCATAAAAATTAATCTATAATTGACGATGCAAAGGAATATAGAAAAATTTGCTTACACAATAGGGGATTCCCCTACGTTTTTCCGAAAACGTCATTTTGGCATAGGTGATTCCCCTATTTTTCACCCCATTTTGCCTCCGAAACCCCAGTAAATACGTTTTTTTTCAGTTTCCGAAAAATAAATTTGTTGTTTATTCAATCTTAAATACATTACTTTGCAAAAATCATATCGACAGTATTCAGCATCTCTGAATAAGACACACTGCCATGCGTTATCTCTTCTATATTAAACTTGCATGTAATTTTCTTCCCATCGTTTTTGGTCTTTGGTTCAAAACGTATAAAGAGAAAACAATGAACCTTGTGTTTTATATTTTGGTTCTGATGGCCCTGCTCGAGTGTATCGAATTTGTTTGCATTTTGTTGTATCACAACAATCTTTTTATGATGCGCTATCATGCCACATTGCAAATCATTGTTTACACCTATTACTTTTATCATATCATTCATTCGGTGTATAAAAAGTCCATCTTCTTTGTTGGTACATTACTGTTTTTTCTTACCTTAGCATTCGATTTAATGAATAACAATATGAATGAATCTGCCAATTATGTGTTTGCCATCATGTCATTGCTATTTTCTGTTTATTCGTTGATGGTGTTCTATCAATATTTCATAAAAACCGAAACCGATAACATCCTTCAAATCCCTGCCTTTTGGATCAATACAGGCATCCTTGTTTATTTTGGAGGTAGTTTTATCTTGTATTTGTTTAGCACTATTTTTCTTACCGAATCGCATGTCAACAAATTAAGTGCATTTCTACTCACCGATTTTTTACAGCTTGTTTTTTACTTATTTGTTATACTTGGATTTTGGAAGCAGAAAACGCACAAAAAATAGAAAATGCTATAATTATAGGAACTGCAGGTGTTTTATTCCTCATCTTCTTTCTCATTTTCACCATCGTGCTTCATCAGCGCAGAATGTATGCTAAGCGCAACGAACTTACCCAACAAAAACTTGATCACAAAAATGAAATGCTAAACCTAGAGCGCGACATCATTACTTCCGAACGCATCAAACTGGCTAAAAATGTGCATGACGATATAGGTTTTTACCTCACACTCATCAAACAAAAACTCGACCTTTCGGTGTTCGATGCCGAAGACAGAAAAAAGTCGGAAGCCTTGCTTGCCCCTGTTTATGGCTTGATTGATGAAACCCGTGCACGTATACGAATGGTAGCCCTCAACATCATGCCAAAGGTGTTGAACGAACAAGGTTTTGTGGAAGCATTGCTCGATTTGTGCAACGATGTCAATGCAGCTAATCTCACCAAGGTGAATTTTATTTATGATAAAAAACCAATCAACCTAGCCACCGACCTTAAATTTCAATTGTTTCGTATGTGTCAAGAAATTCTTAACAACATCATCAAGCATAGCAAACCTCAAGAACTCAATGTGAGTGTGTCTTCGGATGAGTATATACATATTCAGTTTGCCCACAATGGCGATGGATTGAACAACGAAGAAGTAAATCAACTCATCATTCAAAAGAAAGGAAATGGGCTCGAAAACCTTAGGAATAGAGCCCTCTTTATCAATAGTTCGATAGATTATAAAAAGGAAGAAAACCAATCGTACGTATCACTTAAAATTAATAGAAATGAAATTGTATGATGTAATGGTTGTTGACGACCAACCATTGTTTATTGATGGAATAAAGGCACTCAATCAGCGCATCAATGGATTCAACATCATTAGCGATGCTTGCAACGGAAAAGACTTAATAAAAAAACTCAATAAGCAATTGCCAGAAGTGGTATTGCTCGATATTGAAATGCCTGTGATGGATGGCATGGAAACCACTCGTTATCTTCACGAATTTTTTCCTCAACTAAAAATAATCATCCTCACAGGACACAACGAACAAGGTGTAGCTCGCAAATGCCTTGCCGATGGAGCTCATGGTTATCTTCAAAAACATAGCAATATAGAAACCATAGCCGAAGCCGTAAGAGATGTGATGAACAAAGGGTATTACCTGAACTCAACCCTTAAGAAGCATTTGGATGAAATAAAAGAAAACAGTACGATTTTGAATGAGGAGATTGTTCTCCAATTAAAAGCTTCCATATTAACCGAACGAGAAATGGAAATTCTGAAATTGGTAATGGAAGAATTATCTAATCAAGAGATAGCCGATAAATTGGTTTTGAGTGTTAAAACAATTGACGCCCATAAAGCCAACATTGTGAAGAAAACAAATTCGAAAACGATTATTGGGGCTGTAATTTATGCAGTCAATCAAGGTTGGATTTAAAAGAATCTTTTCCGACTTAGAAAATGAATCGTACTAGATTTTTCCTTTTAAGTACTGTCCCGTGTACGATTGTTTACACTTAATCAAATCTTCGGGAAGACCTTCGAATACGATGTTTCCACCATTCGTTCCTCCTTCGGGTCCTAAGTCAATAATCCAGTCGGCACATTTTATAATCTCAGCATTGTGCTCAATTACAATCAGCGAATGACCTTGTTTAACCAATGCATTAAAGGCAAATAGGAGTTTCGAAATATCGTGAAAGTGCAAACCGGTAGTAGGTTCATCAAAAATAAATAGAGTAGGAGTGGAGCTGTTTTGGCCAATGCCTAAAAACGAAGCAAGCTTTATTCGTTGCGCTTCTCCACCGCTCAGCGTGCTTGACGATTGCCCAAGATGAACATATCCCAACCCAACATCCGATAGTGGTTTTAATTTCTGAACAAGTTTTTTTTCTGTATTACTTGGGCTGGTGGCTCTTCCAAAAAATTCAATCGCATCATCCACCGTCATGTTCAACACATCCGAAATGGTTTTTTCTTGATAGGTTATTTCAAGAATATCTTGTTTGAAACGCTTACCATTACACGATTCGCACACGAGGTGAATATCTGCCATGAACTGCATTTCTATCTGAACTTCACCTTCTCCTTCGCACACTTCGCATCTTCCTCCATCCACATTAAACGAAAAGTGAGAAGGTTTAAATCCGCGATTTTTAGCCAATTGTTGATCAGCAAACAGGGCTCGTATTTCATCATAGGCTTTCACATAAGTCACCGGATTGGAACGCGATGATTTGCCAATAGGATTTTGGTCAATCATTTCAACGGCTGCTATGCTATTGTAATCACCAGATAATTTTTCAAACTTTCCGGTTTGTTCGCCATAGCCACCGTGTATCTTTTTCAAAGCAGGATACAAAACTCGTTTTACCAAAGATGTTTTTCCGCTTCCCGAAACGCCTGTCACCACAGTAATTGTGTTCAAAGGGAATTTTACATCTATGCCTTTTAAATTATTTTCGCGAACACCTGTCAACTCAATAAAATGATTCCAATTTCTTCGGATGGATGGTACTTCAATTTTTTCTTTCCCGTTCAAATAAAGAGCAGTAAGGCTTCGTGTTTCTTTTTTCAACTCTTTGTGATTACCCTGGAAAACCAACTCTCCACCGTGAGTTCCTGCCAAAGGACCAATATCTATCAACTGATCGGCAGCTCGCATTATTTCTTCATCGTGCTCTACCACCACCACTGTGTTTCCAATATCGCGTAATGAATAGAGTACTTTTATCAATCGTTCGGTATCGCGCGAATGCAAACCAATGCTTGGTTCATCCAATATATACATCGAACCAACAAGACTACTACCTAGAGAAGTAGCTAAATTAATTCTCTGCGACTCACCACCCGATAGTGTATTCGACAATCGGTTTAAGGTAAGATAACCCAATCCTACTTCGTTCAGAAAGCGCAAACGATTTGTGATTTCAATAAGTATTCGTTTCGATACTTCAGTATCGTATTTCGATAATTTTAGTTGTTCGAAAAACATAAGCGAATCGCTGACAGGCATCAACACTAGGTCATTGATTGATTTTTCTGAAACCTTTACATAGGTTGCGTCTTTACGCAAACGAGTACCATTGCATTCGGGACAAACTGTTTTACCACGATAACGCGACAACATCACACGATATTGTATTTTATACGATTCCTTTTCTAAGTGACTAAAGAAATCATTAAGCCCACCAAAATATTTATTACCTGTCCAAAGTAATTTTTTCTCTTTTGTACTTAAATCGTAATAAGGGCGATGAATAGGGAAATCGAATTTATGCGAATTGTTTACCAACATGTTTTTCCATTCACTCATTTTATCTCCTTTCCAACAAACGATTGTTTCCTCAAATACGGAGAGATTTTTGTTTGGAATTACAAGGTCGGCATCAATTCCTATTACACTCCCGAAACCTTCACAGTTTTTACATGCTCCTATTGGGTTGTTGAAGCTAAAGAAATGAGATGTGGGTTCTTCAAATGTCATTCCGTCTAGCTCAAACCGATTCGAGAAATGTTTAAGTTTCGGAGGTTGCGATTTGCTTTTAGTTTTCGTTGATTTGGTTTTTTCAGAAGCTTCATCATCCATTAGCAACTGAATCATACATTCACCGTCACCTTCATAAAATGCTGTTTGCACCGAATCGGAAATTCTATTTTCATTGTCTTCGTCATCTGGTCGCACCGAAAGGCGGTCAACAACAATGTATAGCTCTTCATTTTCCGAGAATTCAGTATCCATAAATTCTTCAATACGTTTTACATTACCTTGATGTTGTACTCTTGTAAAACCTTGTTGTGATAACAATTCGAGTTGTTTACTCAAAGACTTGTCTTTATGAGGTTTTAAGGGAGAAAGAATTAAAATTTTTGTTTCAGGTTTTAACGAATTGATGTAGTGTGCCACATCAGTTACCGTATCTCTCTTCACTTGTTCTCCAGAAATTGGTGAAAACGTTTTTCCGATTCTAGCATAGAGTAATTTAAGATAGTCATATATCTCGGTCGAAGTTCCAACCGTGGAGCGAGGGTTGCGTGTATTTACTTTTTGTTCAATAGCAATGGCGGGTGAAATACCTTTGATATAATCAACTTCAGGTTTGTCTATTCTACCCAAAAACTGTCGCGCATAAGACGAAAGACTTTCAACATAACGCCTTTGTCCTTCGGCATAAAGTGTATCGAAAGCCAATGAAGACTTTCCAGAACCCGATAATCCTGTAATTACAACCATTTTATTTCTAGGAATGGCCACATCAATATTTTTCAAGTTGTGCACCCTTGCACCTTTAATGATGATGTATTCCTTAGAGTCGAGGTCTTCTATATGTTTTGGTTTAGCCATTATATTTTAAAAAGTCCGCAAAATTAGTCAAATCTGACAATGATTATTGTATTTCCTATTCTATTATTTACATAAATAATATTGTTTATTAAAAATATTTTATAGATTTGCAGTCTCAAACTTAATTATTAACCAAGATTTTCTGAAATTGTTTTCAGGAATCGTAAAGCCCAAAGGAGAAAACGATATAGATTAAACTGCTACTTTTTTATAATTTATTAACCATAAAAAAGCACGTACCTATGCGTAAGCAGTTAATTTGCGACAAACAACTCGTTAGTCGGTATATCAAGGGTGATGAATCAGCACTAGTTGAATTAATAGAACTTCACAAACGTAAGATCTATGAATACATCTTTTCTTTTGTAAAAGATCGTGATAAGGCTGAAGATCTTTTTCAAGAAACCTTTTACAAGGTAATCACCAACATGAGAAAGGGTTCTTACAACGAATGTGGGAAATTCTTGCCTTGGGTGTTAAGTATTTCCCGTAATCTCATTATGGATTCATATAGGAATGAGAAGAAGTTAGTTACCCTATCTACTATCAAAGATAAAGATGGAAAAGCGGTAGAACTCTTGGAAGTGTTGGATGTACCTGAAGAAGACCTCAAAAATGATTTGATTAGTATTGAATCACGAAAAAAAATACGTCATCTCATCCGTTGTTTGGATAGAGACCAACAAGAGATTATTATTCTCCGTCATTATTTCGGGATGAGTTTTCGTGAGATTGCGGAACGCAATGAAATGAGTATTAATACTGCCCTTGGTAGAATGCACTATGCATTGAATAATCTCAATAAAATAATCAAAGAACAAGGGATTGAAATTTGGAGTGCAACTAATTAAGTGAATGTTCAAATAATATTTATTTTCAGGATAACACAATAAGTCTCAAAATGAGCCGTTATTCATATATATTAACTTTAATCGTATTATATGAATAAAACATTTACTCAAAAAGAACTTAATAACACTAGTGTGAACAAAGCGAAGGACTTACAAGGCTATGTAATTCCGAATGAGCCACGCCAGGAAATCATCAACAACATACTTAATTATTCAAAATCGCTTAGCGTTACCAAATCCGAAAGCCTTGAGCACGTTGTTGTAGTTTTAAATTAAGAACAAAAAAAAGAGCGAACTAAATTTGGTTCGCTCTTTTTTTATAAATGATTTTATTCGCTTAAGCTTTAGCAGCTGGTTTGCCAGTAAGAATCTCGGCATCTACTAAAATTCTTCCGCAATGTTCACAAACAATTACTTTTTTATGTGTTTTAATATCTAAATGACGTTGTGGTGGGATTCTGTTGAAGCATCCTCCGCAAGCATCGCGCTCTACAGTAACAACTCCCAAACCATTCAAAACATTCGTACGAATACGTTTGTAAGCATTCAGGATACGTTCTTCAATAATTGCTTCAGCAGCTTTCGATTTTTTCTTCAAAGATGTCTCTTCCTTTTCAGTTTCTTCAACTATCTCATCCAATTCTTTTTTCTTAATCTTCAAATCTTTCTTTCTGTCAACAAGTTCTTGTTCAGAAACCTCCGCAATTTCTTTTTTAGCAAGAATGTTTGCCTTAAATTCTTTAATGCGTTTTTCTGCAAGTTGAATTTCTAGGTTTTGAAACTCAATTTCCTTTGTAATCGAATCGTACTCACGGTTGTTACGCACTTTGCCTTGTTGAGTCTGGTATTTTTTAATTAACGCTTGTGCATCTTTAATCACATTTCTTTTTTCAACTATAGCGTCTTCAAACGATTGCAATTCAGCATTGAATTTTTCTATACGGGTTTCAAGACCTGCAACTAAATCTTCAAGATCTCTAACTTCCAACGGTAATTCACCTCTTACAGTTCTAATTTTATCAATCTTGGAATCGATAAGTTGTAACTCGTACAAGGCTTTTAACTTTTCTTCTACTGGATTTTCTTCAGTTTTTGCTTTTGACATTTTTATAAATAATTTATTGGATTCGTATTTATTTTTGATAAATGGAGTGCAAATGTATTAAAATTTTCCTTTAGAAGGTCAGAAAATAATTCCATTGTATACTGTTCACTCTCATAATGGCCTATATCAGCTATGATGATGCGGTTTTCGGCATCAAAAAATTGATGGTATTTAAAATCGGCCGAAACAAAAATATCAGCACCCGCCTTGATTGCGTCCTCAAGCAAAAAACTTCCCGAACCACCACATATTGCTACTTTCTTTATCAGTTTGTTCCTGAGGGCTGTATATCGAATCCCATGCGCATGCATCTTTTCTTTTACAAAAGCAAGGAATGCTTCTTCCTTAAGGTCATTTTCTAATTCCCCTATCATCCCTGCACCCAAGGTGTTTACTTCGTTATTGAGGTTGTAAATGTCATAAGCAACTTCTTCGTAAGGATGAGACGAAAATAAAGCTTTTAATACTTTTGATTCGAGATAATTTGGGAAAACGGTCTCAATTCGTTGTTCTGGCTCTTTATGTTGTTTGCCAATTTCTCCAACGAATGGATTCGTGCCTTTTCCAGCCCTAAATGTTCCAAAACCTTCTGAATTAAAACTGCATTCGTCATACTTACCTATTCCTCCAGCTCCAGCTTCGAATAAGGCTTTTCGTAAATTTTCTGCTTTGTCACTCGGGCAAAATGTAATCAGTTTCTTTAAGATATTTTTCCGTGGGGAGAGTACTCTGCAATTCACCAATCCTAGTTTTTGAGCAATTTTAGCATTCACACCATTGTGCACATTATCTAAATTTGTATGAGCAGCATAGATAGCCACATTGTGTTGAATAGCTTTAATAATTACACGTTCAACGTAGTTTGCGCCATTAAATTTTTTCAACCCTTTGAAAACGATGGGGTGATGCGCGATCACCAAATTACACCCAAGTTCAATGGCTTCATCTATTACCTCTTCTGTACTATCAATACTGATGAGTGCTGATGTGATATCCATATTTTTGTTACCACATATCAAACCTGCGTTATCATAGCTCTCTTGATAAGCAAGTGGTGCAAAGGCTTCTATACAATCGGTGATTTCTCTTAATTTCATTGGTGTTTATTAAAAATAAATTTCACAAATATACTAATCGAGCCAATACATATCGAAGCAATGATTCTTTTGAATTTCAAATGCATTAAAATTTGTACTTTTAGCCCAATGAAATTTTTGAGGTTTCTTCTTTTTCCGTTCGCAATCATTTACGGAACATTAGTTTTTCTGCGCAATAAGTTCTACGATTGGCATTTGTTCCCTTCTTCCCGATTCGAAATACCCATAATTTTAGTTGGTAATATTTCAACTGGAGGTACAGGGAAATCACCACATATTGAGTATTTGATACGTTTATTAAAACCAGACTTTAAGGTTGCTACCTTGAGTAGAGGGTATGGTCGAAAAACAAAAGGGTACATTCTTGCAAAACAGGATTCGTCTTCAGAGGAAATAGGAGACGAACCCAAACAATTCAAGAACAAGTTCCCAGACATATTAGTTTCCGTGGATAGTGACCGAGTAAATGGAATTAAACAATTACTTTCCCATCAACCCGATTTGGGTGTAATTTTGCTCGATGATGCTTTTCAACATCGTGCCGTGACCGCCAGTTTGTCGATTCTGCTAACAGATTACAATAAACTCTTCTCAAAAGATTTTATTCTTCCTATCGGTAATTTAAGGGAATTTAGAAGTGGGGTTAGCAGAGCTTCAATCATCATTGTAACAAAATGTACTGAGAATTTAAGTCATGAAAAAAGAAATGAGTTGCAGAAAACCTTGATTAGGAATCAAACTCAAAAAGTGCTTTTTTCGTATATCCAATACGGTAGTTTGGTGAACTTGTTTGATTCTGCAAACGGCAACAAGAATCCTATTTTGGATTCAACTTGCGATGTTTTGCTTCTAACGGGAATAGCCACATCAAAGCCTCTCGAGGATTATGTTAAGGGAAAATCGAAAAGTGTTTTGCAACTTAAATACTCCGATCACCATTCGTTCTCCAAAAATGATTTGAATGATGTTATTGAAAAATTTAATACTATTGCATCCGCAAATAAAATAATTCTGACAACAGAGAAGGATGCAATGCGTTTAATGGATCGAGAATTCATGCAAATGTTGATGCCTTTACCAGTTTATTATTTGCCAATAGAAATTAACTTTTACGAAAACGATAAGATAACGTTCAACCAAGAAGTAATTAACAATGTTAGACAAAATTAAATCAACATCTACCTTTATTCAAAGTCAAATTTCGGCTTCACCCGAAGTGGGAATCATCTTAGGTACAGGACTAGGAGGTTTGGTAAATGAAATAAAAATCGAGCATACCATTCCTTATTCCGAAATTCCAAATTTCCCAATCTCCACTGTTGAAGGTCATTCTGGTAAACTTATTTTTGGTGAACTTGGAGGAAAAAATGTTGTTGCTATGCAAGGGCGATTTCATTACTACGAAGGCTATTCGATGCAACAGGTAACATTCCCTGTCAGGGTGATGAAAGCCATTGGTATCAAAACTCTATTAGTAAGCAATGCTTCGGGTGGGGTCAATTCAGGATTTTCAATCGGGGATTTGATGATCATCAACGACCATATTAATTTCTTTCCAGAACATCCATTGGTTGGGAAAAATAAAGTGGAATTAGGCCCTCGCTTTCCTGATATGAGTGAGGCATATAGCAAAGATTTAATTGCAAAGGCTAAACAAGTAGCCAAAGCAAATAATATAATAGTGCAAGAGGGTGTTTATCTTGGATTATCTGGTCCAACTTTCGAGACCCCAGCTGAGTATCGCATGGTGAAGGTATTAGGTGCTGATGCTGTGGGGATGAGTACAGTGCCCGAAATAATTGTTGCTCGTCACATGAATCTTCCTTGTTTCGCTATGTCAATCATCACCGACCTTGGTGTTGAGGGTAAAATAGTAGAGGTTACACATGAAGATGTTCAGCAAGTGGCTGCTCAATCGGAGAAGAAAATGACCTTAATTATGAAAGAATTAATAAAGAAACTCAATTAATAGCTCATTTGTGTTTTTGATTAGATTAAAAAATATTATTAAAATTGTTCCTCATTTTGAGGAGAAATGTATACATTTGTAATCCGAAATTGACTAAGAAGTACCCTAAATTTATTAATTACTGATACTTGAATGAAAACAGTTTTACTAATTGAAGATAATACAAACATCCGTGAGAACCTTCACGAAATGTTAGAACTAGAAGGCTACAAAGTAGTTGTGGCAAAAAACGGAAGAATAGGCCTAGAGGCTGCAAAAACTTGTCACCCTGATATTATACTTTGTGATATTTCAATGCCCGAATTAAACGGATATGAAGTTTTCAGTGGCTTGAAAGAAAATCAAGAGACTTCTCACATTCCTTTTATTTTTGTAACAGCAAGTGCCGATAGAAGAGAGGTAGAGCTTGGCTTAAACATGGGAGCTCACGCTTATATTCAAAAACCATTTAATGATGAAGAATTGTTCGAAACTATCGAAAGATGTATTTTGAAATAATTATCTAAGTTATTTTAATTGGAACGCCTGACATTTTATGTTGGGCGTTTTTATTTTAAACGCATTCCTATCAATCTCTTTCCTTTAATTTACTACTGCCAAAAACAAATCAATCTTCATTATTACAACTCAACATTCAAATTCAACAGTTCAATGGTTTTCGGTTTCGCTAGTTCGCAAATGGGAAATACTTTTGTGCCATAAAATTATTATTATGAAAAGAATTATAGCACTAACATCATTTTTAGCAATGGCATTCTTTATAGAGAATGCGAATGCACAAACACAAACCATCAAAGGT
Organism: Bacteroidota bacterium; assembly: GCA_037131555.1. Lineage (GTDB taxonomy): Bacteria > Bacteroidota > Bacteroidia > 2-12-FULL-35-15 > 2-12-FULL-35-15 > 2-12-FULL-35-15. The sequence goes on along the minus strand of JBAXQU010000034.1, from coordinate 4,212 downwards.
GTGGTAGTTGATAAACAAAGTCAAGCAAGTATTCCCGGGGCGAATATCATCTTGCTTGGAACTGAGCCTGTAAAAGGAGCATCTACCGATATGGATGGAAAATACAAAATAACGGAAGTAGCTCCCGGTAGGTACGATTTGAAGATTACCTTTATGGGTTATAAAGAAGTAGTTCTTTCGAATGTTGTGGTGACAACCGGTAAGGAAGTTGCTATAGATATTGGAATGGAAGAGAATGTGAATTCGTTGAAAGAGATAGTAGTTTCAGGAACAAAGAAAAATGAAACGAATAATGAAATGACAAGCGTTAGTGGCCGTTCGTTCTCCATGGAAGAAGTGAACCGATATGCAGGTGGTCGGTCGGATGCTTCTCGATTGGTGGCAAACTTTGCAGGGGTAAGTTCGCCTGACGATTCGCGAAATGACATTGTCATCAGAGGAAATTCTCCATCAGGGGTTTTATGGCGCATCGATGGATTGAATGTTCCTAATCCAAACCACTTTGCTACTATCGGTACCACAGGTGGGCCAGTGAGCGCACTTAATACCAATATGCTCAAAAACTCCGATTTCTTTACTTCTGCATTTCCTTCTGAATATGGAAATGCAAATGCAGGAGTGTTCGATTTAGGTTTACGAACAGGTAATGCAGAAAAGTTTGAACACACCTTTCAGTTTGGTGCATTAACAGGATTGGAAGCAATGACCGAAGGCCCAATTTGCAAATCGAAAGGTTCTTCGTATGTATTGGCTTATCGATATTCGTTTACTGGTTTTGCACAAGCATTGGGCATGAAAGTAGGAACTACTGCTACTCCTTTCTATCAAGATTTGACCTTTAAAGTGAACAGTGGATATTCTAAACTAGGACGATTTACCCTATTTGGTTTGGGTGGAAAAAGCAAGATTGAGTTTCTGCACACCAAAACCGATAGCACCGATTTGTTTGCCGACCCTACAAAAGATAGCTATTTCACCAGCGATATTGGTGTAGTGGGATTAAAACATTTCATCCGTGTGGGAACAAAATCTTATTTCAATTCGGTGATAGGTGCTACCTATTCAGCAAGTAATTATTTACTCGATACCATCACTCATTCGGATGGTTCAATAGTGCGCTCGTTGGTGAACACTACTAAACAAATTCATTACTCTGCAAGTACTTCGTTCAACTCAAAAGTGAATTCGAAATTATTTGTGAAAATTGGAGCCATTGGCGAAATGATAGGTCTTGATTTATTTTACAAAAACCTAGAGCGCGACAACACTTGGAATCAAATATGGGATTACAAAGATTATACTTATTTAATACAAGGATATGCTCAAGTGAAATACAATTTCACTGAGAAATTAACTTTGAATGCTGGTCTTCATAGTCAGTTTCTGACCTTGAACAATTCCTTCTCCTTAGAACCAAGAGCAGGACTTAAATATCAGTTGAATGAGAAAAATGCCATTAGTGTGGGTTACGGTATGCATAGTCAAATGCAACCTACGGATGTTTATTTCTATCGCAAGATACAGGCCGATGGAACCTATGATCAATCGAACAAAAATTTAGACTTTACGCGTAGTCAACATTTTGTTTTGGGATACGATTTACTCCCTGCTAAAGATTGGAGAATTAAATTCGAAACCTATTATCAATTATTATCAAACATACCTGTAACGGTGGCACCAAGTAGTTTCTCGATGCTTAATTCGGGTGCTAGTTTTATGCCTACCGAACAAGGATATCTTGTAAACACGGGTACTGGAACTAACTATGGTGTGGAATTGACCTTAGAAAAATTCTTCAGCAAAGGATATTACGGTTTGATAACTGGTACGCTTTACGACTCTAAATACAAAGGAAGCGATGGTGTGGAGCACAATACAGCTTTTAATGGTAACTATGTGTACAATGTATTATTAGGTAAAGAATTTAAAATAGGAAAAGAAAAACGTACTGCCATTACCTTCGATATAAAAATGACACAAGCGGGTGGTAGGTATTATACACCTGTTGATTTGGAAGCTTCAAGAGCGATACATCAACAAGTATTAAAAGGCGATGCTTATGCTTATTCCGAGCGCAATTCCGACTTCTTCCGTTTAGATGCCAAAGTGGGTGTTACTTTAAACAGCAAGAAACATAAACTTGCTCAATCGTATATGTTCGATGTGCAAAACGTAACCAATAATAAAAACGTATTTGCTGATAGATATAATCCGGTGAATAACCAGATTAACACCGCTTATCAAATTGGGTTCTTCCCCAATTTTGTTTACAAAGTTCAGTTTTAGCGAACACAGCCTGCCAAGCTCGAACAGCTTGGCGGGCTGATGATTCGTTGCACCAATATTATTATTAATTTCGCAACGTGAAAAAAAGTAAGCTAAGGTTTTTGTACATGATACTCGCAGGGATTATTGTTTCCCTGCTTTTGAGTGCCATAGTGCCTTTCCCGATGCATGCCCACAATCGATTGTTGGATTACCTCGCGTCTATCATCATCACCATGATCGTGTGGGAAGGCAATTTGTGGATAGACACTTGGATGAATATTAAATTCCCTTGGGTAGAAAGGCCAGGCATACGCATCCTTATCCATGGGCTCACTTCGCTTTCGTACAGTGCCCTTGCCATCTTTGGGCCTATGATGGCTTTCAATACGTATATCTGCCAACTCAACCCAACCAACAAAATGGAACTTATGGTTTCTTCCATATTGGTGGGCATCATGGTTACTTTCATTATTCTTTCTATCGAAATAAGTACTCAGTTTTTTCTGCAATGGAAAACATCGTTGGTAGAGGTGGAGAAATACAAAACCGAAAGTGTACAAGCTCAATTGCAGAACTTAAAGAGTCAAATCAACCCACATTTTTTGTTCAACAACATGAGTGTGCTTTCTTCGCTGGTGTACAAAGACCAAGACAAAGCCGTTGATTTTATCAATCAGCTTTCTAAGGTGTATCGTTATTTGCTCGATAATAAAAATAGCGAATTGGTAAGCCTTCAAACCGAGTTGGAGTTCATCAAATCGTATACTTATTTATTACAAATCAGGTTCGACTCCACCATTCAGTTTCGTTTCGAAGTATCCGATGCTTGCCTATCATTGCTCATTCCGCCTATGGCTTTGCAAATGCTCATCGAGAATGCCATCAAGCACAACGAAATTTCTACCGAATTGCCACTCACTGTTTCTATTGTTGCTAAGGGCGATGTATTGAAGGTAAGCAACAACCTTCAGTTGCGCAGCGATAGCGAACCTAGTTCCAATACTGGATTGCAAAACATTAAAGAACGTTATAAGTTTTATACCGACAAAGAAGTAGAGGTCATTCCTTCGGCCACGACCTTTGTGGTCAACATTCCATTGATAGCTGTGCGATGAAAGTAATTATCATAGAAGACGAAAAACTCTCGGCTGAGCATTTGGCTAACCTTTTGAAAAGGGTAGACCCAACGATAGAAGTAGTAAACACCATTTCTTCGGTTAAAAAATCGCTCGAAACCTTTGCTAATGGAGTGAAAGCCGATTTGCTTTTTGTCGACATCCATTTGGCCGATGGATTGAGTTTCGAAATATTCTCGAAAATAAACATCGAAACTCCTGTTATTTTCACTACCGCTTATGACGAGTACGCCATCAATGCATTCAAGGTAAATAGTGTGGATTATCTTTTGAAACCCATTGGCATTGACGATTTGACAAGGGCCGTAAGCAAATTCAAAAAACTAAAACAAGCTCATCCGCCCATCCTCATCGAAGAGATAGCCAATGCCTATCATCAGATGAACAAACAATTCAAAAACCGTTTTCTTGTGAAAATGGGCGATACCATTACTTCCATCAAAACCGAGGACATCTCGCATTTTGTGTTCGAAGATAGCATGGTGATATTGGTAACCAATGCTGGCAAGCGCTACACGGTAGACTATACCCTCGATAGCCTCGAAAACATACTTTATCCCGATACTTTTTTCCGCATCAACCGTAAGGTGATTATCAACATCAATAGCATACAAAAGGTACATCCTTATTTCAACAGCCGATTAAAACTTAATGCTGCTTTATTGCTCGAAGAAGAAGCCATCGTTAGCCGCGAACGGGTGAACGATTTTAAAAACTGGTTGGATAAATAGCGTTTTTACTAAAGGTAGAAAGGGGTCTGTTCAATAAACTGTGTCAGGTTAAAATTATTTACCTTTGTATGTTGATT
>JBAXQU010000033.1:0-29177 GCA_037131555.1 Bacteroidota bacterium | reverse complement strand
GTCGAACTCGCCACGAACGATTTCCTACTCGCCAAAGGCAAAGTCGAACTCGCCACGAACGATTTCCTACTCGCCAAAGGCAAAGTCGAACTCGCCACGAACGATTTCTTATTCGCCAAGGTGAAATTCTTACTCGCCAAGGTAAGTTTTCGTTCGGAAAAGAAAAAAGAAAGTGTTTTGCACATATATTAATGTATCATAAAAAAAGAAAAACAATTATAAATTAACTAATATCCATTAAAAATTCAAAATTATGGCACGAAAACCAATAGTAAAAATTGATTTTATAAAGAAATCAATTCCCGACAAGTTAGAGTTTGCACAACTTGTACACGACCATGTGAAAGCAAACCCATTAAAGTTTGTTACCCCCGATTTAGATTTGCTGGTGTTTCAGCAAGACATCGATGAGTTGCGCAACCAATATGGCCTTGCTCAAGCGGGTGACCATGTGGCCGAAGAAAAAGTGAAAAACCTAGTGAAAGTGATGAATGACGATTTGCGAGTGATGGCCAAATATGTGAGCCGCGTAGCCAAAGGCGATGCAGCGGTTATCGTGTTGGCAGGTTTTACTTCTACCAAAACCGAAATAGTAAAATCAAAACGTCCAGTGAAAGGAGTGCTTACTGGCATGCCAGGCACCGAAATTGGTGGCATTGCCTTTAAAGGCGAGAAACTCGAATTTGCTATTCATTATGTATTTGTGGTAGGCCGCGATTTGTCGGGACTGACTTACAAAAACGATACTGTGATTGCACAACCTAAACTCATCGACCCGACTGACCCTACCAAAGGAATCTATCCGATAGTGATAAAAACGCATAAACTACCCACTGTGGAGATTGATGGATTAGATACCCGAGTGAATTACGAATGTGTGTATTTCGGTGTGTCCACGGTAGGCAATGGCGATGCAAGCGATGTTATCATTGTAGCTTCTAAATAATAAACTACCACCAGCGCATGGTGCGCAAGCACCAAGCAAGTAAAAACCTGATGAAGATAATTCGTCAGGTTTTTTTTATTGGGGGGAATTTGATTTAAAAAAATCCTGAAAGGATTTAATATGAATAGCCCCCAATGAAATTGGGGGTGATAAGGAATTAAATACATCAACAACTCTAAAGAGTTGAATAATGAATTCAACACCTTCAGTGTTGTGGAGAAGTTTGTTTCAACACTATTCCCCAATTTTATTGGGGGCTATTCACGTTCCACTCCTTCGGAGTGACTTATTAAATTAAAAATATTGAAGTTGTTTTGTGCCGTTGCAGGTGTTTTTTCACCTGCAAACCAAAGAAGGGAAATAATAATTACCAATTAAAGTTTGTTGGTGAAAACACCAACAAAGGCTAAAATTACGTCTCCCCTCTCCATCGGAGAGGGGCTGGGGGAGAGGCCACTATTTCAACCGGTAATCCTCATACACCGCTTCTTGAAAAGCTTTCGCAAAGGTGGTTAAGGTATCGGCATTCGGGTTTTTGTCGCCAAACGAATTTACAATAAGTTGTTTCACCTTGTGTTGATAGCCGATGTATCCTTGGTTGGTAACAAATCCAGCACCGCCATAATTGCAGAAAAAAGCAAATGGCAACATGTATGGGTTAAACATGTTTTTACTCCAACCATAAGCTTTAGCAGCCGAATCGAGCTTTAGTTGATAGAGTAGGGTAGAGGAGATGTCTAATTGCGAATACACCTTATCGATGTTCTTGCCTCTGAACTCGGGCTTTATCACCTCACCAAAAAACAATAAAGGAATGCGATGAAACTCAGGGTCGTATTCGCTCAAGTTTTTCTGGCTTCCATGACTATGGTCGGAAACGATTACAAACAGGGTGTTTTGATACCATGCTTGTTTTTTAGCTTCATCAAAAAAATGGTGCAAAGCGTTGTCGGCATATTCGATAGAGTTTACATAATCGTTTTCTTGGTCGGTAAGTTTTTTCTTCTCGCCTTTGTAGTCGTAAGGCATATGGGTGCTCAGCGTAAACCAAGCGTATACAAACGGAGGCTTAGCAGCATTCAATAGTTGTAAATATTCATTAGCCATATCCGCATCTTGTATTCCCAAGTTGCCGCGTGGCAGGTGTTTGTCGAAGTCGGGCTCTTCTTTCACCACATCAAACTGCTTGTTGAAAATATACGATTTAATATTTCCGTAATTCAAATCGCCTCCAAAAGCAAAGCCCGATTGGTATCCAATTTTTTTCAAATCTTGATTGATGCATGGCAGCTTAGCCGACTTGGTACTTTGATTGATAACACTAATGCGCGACAACGAAGGATAACCGCTCAACACAGCCGGTATTCCTTGGTCCGACACATAAGCCGCAGGATAAAGTTTCGTAAACCGAATTCCTTGATTACTCAAACTATCCATAAACCGAGCAAAGTCATCGCCTCCATAACTCTTTATTTCGTTGGCACTCCAGCCTTCGAGGATGATAAAAGCAATATTAGGTCGAGTGGTAGTTAGGAAATATTGAGTGCTGTCTTTTTCGGTTTTATACAGCTTGGCCACTATTTCGTTGGCTTTCGCCACGTCAAAATCTTGATAAGGATTTTCTTTGAAATGGTCTTCGTAATCCACAAAGTTGAACACCAAGTTCCACAGCGGATTCACCGCAGCATCGTTCACCGTAGGTTGTGTGCAGAAAAAAGCATCGCTGCTCTGAATCGGAATCTCTTGCCATCCGCCACGTACACTCAGCGCACAAAACACAATTGAAATAAAAAAGAACAAACTGCTTTTCCATTTGAATTTGCCGAATGATAAATCATGCAATTGAGGATGATGTAAGATGGAAACTTTGCGTTTGTAAATTCGAATGAGTAGCCACGAAAATACAATGGAAAGCGAGAAGAATACGAAGGTTAATCCCAGCGAAGCGGTTTTGAATACTTCCGAAGGGTGAAGAAAATGTTCGAGGGCTTGCATGCTCAGCTTTGCTTTCCACTCGCGATACAAACACATTTCGCCCACAGCAGTGGTGCTGTACAGCACAATGAAAAAGCAAGTGAGGATATCAACAAGTCGGAATACAAATCGCGTTTTGCTAAACGAAAAGATAAAAGCAAACACCATAGGCAGTGCAATAAAATACGACAACATCGATAAGTCGAGGCGCAAAGCTTTATAAAACGATTGAAGAATAAGGCTGAAAGGCACATCGCCAAGCAGAAAAGTATTGCCAAGATAAAACAATACACGCAACACAAAAAACGAGAAAAACCAGAAAAGAATAAGTTTGGTAAAATACGAGGTAAATAATTTCACTCTTTTTTTTCGAATTAGTTCGTTTAAAATTAACTGGCTTTAACAATAATTGGGTGCGAAGTTATAAAACATTAATAAAATGAAGTAAATTCGCAAAAAAATTGAGGAGAAAAAGCGTGAAAGTTTATACAAGTTTAGAAGATTTTGAGCAGGTAGCCAACCCCATTGTCACCACCGGAACATTTGATGGTGTGCATATCGGTCATCAAAAAATTATTTCGCGTTTGAAAGATTTAGCAACACAGCATCAAGGCGAAACCGTTTTGCTTACCTTTTATCCGCATCCACGTATGGTCTTGTTTCCCGAAGACAATGATTTAAAACTACTCACCACACAAGAAGAAAAAATTGCTTTGCTCGAAAAGCTTGGCATTCATCATCTCATCATATTGCCTTTCACCAAAGAGTTTTCGAGGCTCACTTCCTTGGAGTTTGTTCGAAATATTTTGGTGAATAAAATAAAAACCAAAAAGCTAGTGATTGGTTACAACCATCATTTTGGGCGCAACCGCGAAGGTTCGTTTGAACATTTAAAAGAATACGGCCCTATGTATGGTTTTGATGTGGAAGAAATACCAGCACAAGATTTGGAGAATGTTGAAATCTCTTCCACCAAAATTCGTGCAGCACTGCAAGTTGGCGATGCCTCCATAGCCGACAAATATTTAGGTTATCAATATTCCATATCAGGCAAAGTGGTGGATGGTAAAAAGAATGGTAGAACCATTGGTTTCCCAACGGCTAATATTTCGGTGCTCGATAAATATAAGCTCATTCCCGCTGATGGAGTGTATGCTGTTAGTTTGCTACATCGCCATACTTGTTATAGTGGCATGCTCAACATTGGTAACAATCCTACTATTGCCGAAAAAGGAAGAACAGTAGAAGTAAATATTTTCGATTTCGATAAAGATATTTATGGAGAAGAAATAAGAGTTTATTTTAAACAAAGATTAAGGAGTGAACTTAAATTTGGTAATTTAGATGAATTAAAAAAACAACTTGCTTTGGACAAAGAACAAGTAAAAAGAGTCTTCGGATTGATTAAATGAAACGTACATTAAGCATTATCTTTACTACTGTTTTATTGTTGCTGCTGTGCTCCACTGGCGCCATGGCTCAAACAGCATTGCTCGACTCGCTCACGCTCGACACACTCACAGCGTATACTAGCATTACCGAAGCAATGAAAAATCCAGAACTAGTAATAAAACTTGAATTGCGAAAAGCAAAACTAAAAGCTTTTCCACCTGAGATTTTGCAAATGAAAAATCTTCAATACCTCGATTTGAGCAAGAACAGCATCAGAGAACTACCGCACGAAATAGGAGAGTTGAAAAACTTACAATACCTTTCGATAGCCAGAAACAAATTAGAAGATTTTCCAATGGAATTGGGCGAGTTAACCAATCTGTATTATTTAAACGCTAACAACAATAATCTTTCATCCTTGCCAAGTTCTATCGGCAATTTGGTGAATCTTAAAAATATGGATTTGTGGAGCAATTACATCGAAACCTTTCCAACAGAAATCAAGAACTTGAAATACCTGCAGTTTCTCGATCTTCGCATCATTGTTATTTCCGATGCCGAACAAAATCGATTACAAGGTTTATTGCCATCAACCAAAATCGAATTTTCACCCTATTGCAAATGCCAACAATAGTATGAAGTTTCACCTTCAGTTTCCGATTCCACCCTTTACTGAAAAATTAAATTACCGACAAACTTTCTTATCCATAGGCTCGTGCTTTGCCGAAAACATTGGCGAACTCATGCAAAACAATTTGTTCAACATCACCATCAACCCCAATGGAATTGTTTACAATCCTGCAAGCATTGCCATTGCATTGAGGCGTCATTACTCAGGAACGAACTTCATTGAAAGTGATTTGTTTTTAGCGAATGACCTTTGGAATTCATGGGAACATCATAGCGTTTTCTCACAACCAGACAAGGAATCAACTTTGAATGCATTGAATCAATCTGTGAAAAATGCTCACAACACATTACTAAATGCCGAATGGCTGATGATTACTTTTGGTTCGGCTTATTATTATCAGTTAAATGATACTGGAAAAATTGTTGCTAATTGTCATAAACAAAAACAACAAATATTTACCAAGCATTTACTCACAGTGAACGACATAGTGGATGATTACCAACAACTCATTCAGCAATTGCATAGCATCAATCCAAACTTGAAAATTGTTTTTTCCATCAGTCCAGTACGTTATAAACGCGATGGAGTAATGGAAAACACAAGAAGCAAAGCAAGGTTGATAGAAGCAGTACATTCATTAGTTGAAACGAACAATGCAACATTTTATTTTCCTGCTTACGAACTTGTGTTGGATGATTTACGCGATTATCGTTTCTTCAAAGAAGATTTGGTGCATCCCAATCAAGTTGCCATCAATTATGTATTTGATAAATGGAAGGAAACGATATTTAATGAAGAAACAAAAGGATTGTTCGAACGCATCAAAAGTCTTGTAGCTGATTGCAACCATCGTCCACTGCATGCAAGTACCGCTTCACAACAGGAGTTTATTACTGCCACTCGTCTTCGTGCAGCCAAATTGAAAGAAGAATTTCCTTTCCTTCCGATAGAACAATTACTTCCTTTATAAGCTTTTTGCTTATTTGTTTTTTAAACGGTAGAGCTGGATAAGTTTACTTATTCCAATAATGTTGAGGATGATTTTTTTGAATTTATTGTTGATGAAAGAATAATTTCCGTTTGCCCAGAATTTCAATTCGCCAATAAATTTTTCCGATTGTGAAGCGTCATTGCAGTAAATAGCGGAGTTGGTATATATTTCTGCTAAGTGTTGTCGGGTAGCTTCATTGAGTAAAGAAGATTGAATCAATTCGTTTTTTAAACCGATTATTAATTCGGCAGCATCCACGCTGACTTTCTTCCAGTTGTTCGAGATAGAACCTTCTACTTTACGATTGATGTAAAATATTCCGGGCACATATTTTAGTTTGTATCCTGCCAACACCAATCGAATGTGAAAGTCCCAATCTTGCGCTGATTTTAATGCCGCATTATAACCACCCAAAGCTTCCACTACTTGTTTTCTGTAAATTGGATTGCCTGTGATGATGATGCGCACCACAGCTGTTTCAAGTGGATTGATTTCTAATTCAGGGAATTTAAACTCAGCCAAGGTTTCCGTCAAATCCACATTTTTCAAAACTCTATCCGACACAACTGCATCTGTCTTGTCATCATAGCCTGCCAATTGCATTTCGAATTTTGTTGGAGCTATTAAATCATCCGCATCAATAAACTGGATGTAGTCACCTTTCGCTAATTTTAATCCAGTGTTTCGTGCAGCCGATGCACCTGCATTTGGAACTGAAACAACGTTAATCTTATCCGGATATTTTTTTTTGTAACTTTTAAGTAAGTTTAATGTAGTGTCTTTCGAACCATCGTCCACACAAATTATTTCCCAATTCGAATAAGTTTGATGGATGATTGATTCAAGACATTCGGAAATGTACTTTTCTACATTGTAACATGGGATGATTACTGATATGAGTTTCATTGTTCGATGTAGTTAAGCTTTGTTTAGAAAGAAATCCTGAATAGCCGAAATAATTGAAATAACTTCATCGTCTGTCAACTCATAATAAAGAGGCAAACGCAACAAGCAATCGGTGTATTTGTCGGCCATTCTCAATTCGCCTCCTTTGTATTTATTCTTGTAATATTCGCTTTTATGTAAACCTAAATAATGAAAGGCAGTGCTTATTTCTTTATTTGAAAGATAGGACATTAATGAAGTACGTTCTTCCAAACTTTTACAGACTATATAAAATGAATTGGCATTATTACGGGCGAATTCTGGTATTATAGGCAATGCGATCTTGTTTTTTAAATTCGCTAATCCATCATAATATTGTTTCCAAATCTGTATTCTCCTACTTTGTATGATTTCTAATTCTTGAAGCTGTGCATAAAGGTAAGCCGCTGTAATCTCCGATGGTAAAAAAGAAGAACCAATATCCATCCATCCATATTTATTGACCTCGCCACGGTAAAAAGCTGAACGATTAGTTCCCTTCTCTCGTATGATTTCAGCACGTTTAACAAATTGCTCATCATTTATTACTAGCATTCCTCCTTCACCAGCACTTATGTTTTTTGTTTCGTGAAACGAAAATGTGGCTAGGTGCCCAACGCTTCCAAGTGGCTTATCCTTGTAATAACTGTCAATCGAAAGTGCTGCATCTTCCACCACAAATAAATTGTACTTTTTTGCCAACGACATGATTTTATCCATATCACAGGCAATACCTGCGTAGTGAACCGGTATAATAACTTTTGTCTTTGGAGTAATTAGTTGTTCAATCTTATCTACATCAAGATTCGGATTTTCTTTATTGCTATCAGCAAATATAATGGTAGCGCCTCTTAACACGAATGCGTTCACCGTTGATACAAATGTATATGCAGGAGCAATGATTTCATCACCTTCTTTTATATCAAGCAGTAATGCCGCTAATTCTAGCGCATCGGTACAGGAAGTTGTAAGCAAAGTTTTTTTGAAATTGTATTTGTTTTCAAAAAAGGATTGACAGAGTTTGGTGTAATCACCATCTCCTGACAATTTCCTAGAAGAAATAGCATTTTTAATATACGCGATTTCCTTTCCAGTTGAATAGGGTATGTTGAAAGGGATTTTCATGAATTACTTTTTTGGGAATTATTTCCTTTCAACATTCTTCCTGCTAGATATCGCAATTGTGAAAATGAAAACAAGTGAGTATTTATCCAATATGAAAATACCTTCATTGGTTTTTCATCCACGATTTTATAAAAAAGATTTTTAAGGTTTGATTGAATAACGCTTTTCAATTCCTGTTCATCAAATATCTTCTGAGCTTTGTTTTGTTGAATGAGGAGTTCAATATAGTTTTTTAACTCCTTTATGCTCGAAATCTTTTCTGTGTTGTTTGACAATTGAAGATGAAGATTTAAATTTGTTTCAGTTTGATCAATTTTAAAATCGGATAGGAAAAGCCCAAATACCTTTTTTAATCTTTCGTTTCGTGTATGCCAATTTAGAGTTGTAATGTTTTGCCCTTCTAATCGGTAATTTAAAAGAACTTCATCTACATTTGCAAGTTCGCCATGTTTAGAACATTTCCACCAGAATTCGTAATCTTCAGAATGAAGAAAATCAGGGTTATAATTTAAGGCCTTTTCTTTTATTCTATTCAACCTCATGATTACGCTGGGATGAATTATCACATTGCTAAACAGTAAATGAGCTTTTATTGCATTATTTGATAAAGGATATTTTGTTTGTGCTGATGAAGCACCAAAGTACTTTGCTTGACAACCTGATACAATCACTTGTGGATGTGCTTTCATGAAATTTAATTGCGTTTCAATTCTACTTGGTTGCGAGATGTCATCTGCATCCATACGAATTAAATAATCTGCTTCAATCATTTCAATTCCTTTGTTCAAGGTATAAATCAAACCTTTATTGACTTCATTATCGATGTATTTAATTCGAGAATCATTAAATGAAAGAATCATTTTTTCAGAATCATCAGTGCTTCCATCGTTGTAAATATAAAAAGTAAATTCTTGAAATGTTTGATTTAAGATACTTTCAATAGCCTGCCTAAGATATTTTTCTGAATTATATACAGGCATTAAAACTGCAACAGTACTAGTGCTTTTCATGATTTCAAATCAATCAGTTTTTTTATCTCTCTCGCAGTTAATTTCGAGATGTCATTTTTATTCATTCCAAGTTCAATCAGCTTGGTAGCTCGAATTAAAAAATTATCAATTTCAATGTTCTCCGAAATTATTTTCGAAGGAATACCTCCAATAGTGGTGTATTCTTGATTAAAACTAGAGTTCACCACTGCATTTGCTCCAATTACTGTGTTGTTCGCAATTGAGATTGCACCAAATACTTTTGCTCCTGGGCCGATATATACATTGTCTCCAATGGTAGGTGCTTTATTAGCATATCCAGCTTCAGTACCAATATTCACTCCCGAATGGATGCGACAGTTACAACCTATTCTCGATTCTGGATTAATAGTGATACTCCCATAATGAGCAATTGACAATCCTGGTCCAAATACATTAGGTGGAATCGTGAATCCAAGTTTATATGAAAGCTTTTGATAGTGACGATATGCAAAAAAGTATTTGACTTTTTCGAATATGTTTTTCTTTTTGTTTTTCTGGAATTCTAGCTTGCGAAGGGCTTTTTGAAATTTCCAGATTTCATCTTTGAAGAAATGCTCTTTAAAATGAGATGAAATCGAAGATGAAGGAGAATTAGTTTTTGCAAGAGCAATTCTATCAGCCTCCAAATAAAATATGTAATCTTCCTTAGTCTTTATCATCGAATAAATAGTGAAAGGATAAGGTGATTTACTTTACGTTAATAAAATAAGTTTCCTGAATAAATAATTAAACCCCTTTATCCTATTTAACTTGACTTTATAAACCCAATTGTACATTCCTAGGATTTTTAAATCAATTGGTTTTAGGTAATTTTTGCTAAACGAACAATTTATTAACCTTAGGTAATAACTTTGTAAGGATCTCTCGGAAATATGGTCGTTCTGATATTGTAAGTTCAATTGGCTCACCATTACCAACAAGGTTACTTTCAGATAGCGAATAAAGTCACTTTTGTTTTTTGTTTTTAAATAGTTCTCGAAAAAGTTCAGATAACATTCAGTTCCTTTCGCCCAATTATCTATGTATTCTTCATAGTCTGTAATTATTTTCTCAAGTCCAATTCGATAATAACAATCCTCTGTTAGATTACTTTCAATTTTGTATTTTACATTATCTTCCAAAAGTGCTCGAGTGTGTAATTCTACATCTTGCAACCTTGGGAAATTCTCATTGAAACCGTGAAGCTTAGTCAGAAATGATTTTCGCCAAATGCATGACATAGTATGCCATGGTAAGTCGTGTTTTAGAAATTGAGCCAAATGGTCACCCTCTTTTATTTTCCACTCAATCGTTGAGTCGTTAATTTTAAACTGAAATATTTTGATGGGGAAAACGATGAAATCGTAATTCGAATTTTGTATTTTATTAAGTCTCGATTCAATGCAATTTTTGGCCAAGAGATCGTCAGAATCAACAAAAACTATAAATTCTCCTTTTGCCAATTCAAGTCCAATATTCCTGCAAGTCGAACCTCCTTTTGGTAATCTTTCCCTGATTTTCAAAGAAATTCTCTTGTCAATCTTTAAAAAATCTTGGCAAATTGCAATTGAATCATCTGTCGAGCCATCATCCACGATAATAGCTTCCCAGTCCTCATTTGTTTGATTTACCAATGAGTTTAAAGTCTCCTTGATGAAGACGCTTTTATTAAAATTGGGGATGATAATTGAAACCATTTCTTTCTTTGCAAATATGCAAACTTTTTTCGTTCATCCTAGTCTTTTTATCAAAGATGTGTTATTCGACTTATTTTTCAGTTAATTTAGATAAATATTTAATACTGTTTATCTATAAATTCTTGTTTGACTTCATGCCTACAATAAGTCCACTTTTACTGATAGCAAGCAATTAATTAATATTGAAATTGTGCAGTGTTTTGCAAGGAGCTAGCTGTCAGTTTCTACTCGTAAAATATCGGAGTTAATAAAATAGCGGCTTAATGAAGCCATTAGAAATCGGACACAATAATTGAACGAAATTATACCCTTACACCTATTATTAGAATGTCATCCACTTGTTCGTATCCCTCCATCCAATTCTTTATTGTTTCATCAAGGATAGCTTGTTGTTCATGCATTTCTTTGTCCTGTATTGAAAGCAAAAGTTTTTTTAATTGAGGATATTTAAATTTTTTCCCTTTAGGGCCTCCAAACTGATCAGCATAACCATCTGTAAAAATATAGAAAGTGTCTCCTTTTTTAAGTTCAATCACATGGTTTGTGAAATCATAGATGCGATCGCTGATTGCAACTGGCATTGGGTCAGGGTCAATTTCATCAATAATGTCATTCGTTGCTTTTCTAATTAAGTACAATGAATTGTTAGCTCCTGAATAATCCAATAATGTTTTCTCATTGGTTATTTTGAGCCTTACCAAAGCAACGTCCATACCATCTTTTTGCCCTCCTGTTTCTCCTGTTTGTTTCAGCAAAGCGATAATGTTCTTTCGTACTTCATTTAAAATCAAATTTGGTTTAATGATTTTCTTTGTTTTTACAGTTTCATTCAACAAAGAAGAATTAATCATACTCATGAATGCACCAGGGACTCCATGTCCAGTGCAATCACCAGCGGCAAGAAGAAACATTGTTGATTTTTTTCGTTCTACTTCATTGAACCAATAGAAGTCGCCACTTACAATGTCGCGAGGATGAAATAAAACAAACGAATTAGGGATAGCCTTTTTCATGCGTTCTAAGTCAGGAAGAAATGCTTGTTGGATACGTTCAGCGTAGTTAATACTATCAGTAATGTCTTTGTTTTTCTCTTCAATTAAGCTTTTTTGTTTCTCTATTTCTTCTTTCTGATGAGTCACCTCAACGGTACGTTCCACCACTTTTTCTTCCAGTATTTTTTTCTCCTTTATTAGATTTCTTTCTCGCATTTTGATAAAATAATAAATACTGAAGGTAATCAACAAGATACAGATGGCATAAAACCAATAAGTACGATACCAAGGAGGATTGATAACAAAGGCTAGCACAACAGGTTCTGACCATATACCATTCGCTCCTGCAGCACTAACTTTGAATTTATAACTTCCTGGTGAAAGTCCAGGATAATCTCGTTCATTGTTTTTCGTTATTGGCGACCATTCTTCTTCTAATCCTTCTAATTGATAACGAAATCTTACTTTTAGAGGATTGTCGAGAGATATAGCGGCAAATTGAAAAGTAAGATGATTTTCATTATACGCTAACTTCAAACCATAAGGCAAACCAAACCATGGAATAAGAGAATCGGTTTTTGTACCCCAATAAATATCTTTATTAAGTAATTTGATATTCGTAATATGAGTTTGAGGTGCTTTTCGGTTAATCCGTTCCGACTTCGGACTGTAAACGGTAAGCCCCTTTACCGTACCGAACCAAATATTTCCTTTATCATCTTTATACACCGCATTGTCGTTGCACTCAACCCCAACAAATCCATCCGAAGCATCGTAGTTTCGAACTGAAGTAATCTTATGATTTTTATTAAAGGTGATTTTATCAAATCCTTTGTCAGTTCCAACTATTAAATTCTCATTGTCTTGAAAAATGACAGAACGAATTGAATTAGAACTTAGCAAACTGTCATTTGCAAATTGGTGGATATTCTTTTTTCCTTTTTCTTTTCTATCAAAAATATATAAGCCCCCTGAACTAGTGCCAATCCATAAATTTCCATCAGGCCCTTCAATCAATGATTTTATTTCCTTATTCATCAAACCTTCGGCTTCATCATATGTAGTGATTAGTCCATCCCCACTGTATTGAGCAAGTCCAGAGCCTGTTCCAAACCAAATGTCACCAGCTTTGTCCTGAATAATTACATTAACATCCTTGTCGGGAAATTTCATGTCCTCCATTGTTTTATTGAGGAATTTCTTTCCATCATATCTACTTATTCCTTCCTTTGTACCACTCCATACTATTCCTTTATCATCAACATATATGCAATAGGCACTATTGTCAATCAAACCATCATTCGATGAAAAATTTGTGAATTTTTTACCATCGAACTTGCTGATTCCTCCTTCAGTAATTGCCGACCATACATATTGATTGTGGATAGATTTACCAACAGCAATGCTCGAAATAGAATTTCCTCCTAATCCATCTTTCATGGAGTAGTTTTTAAATATAGGTAATCCTTTTTCGACTCTCATTTCTGAAAGCCCTCCGCCTCCAGTAGCTATCCACATATTACCAAGTGAATCCTGATCGATGTCGTATACCATGTTACTAGATAATCCATCTCTCTCGTTGAAATGCGAGAATTTATTTCCTAAAAATTTAGCCAAACCGAAGCCATTGGTTCCAATCCAAATATTGCCTTTAGAATCTTCGAAAAAAGAGAGGATTTGATTACCTGGAAGACCTTCCTTGTCTGTATAATGATCGAAGGTATATTTTGAAGAATTGTTTTCGGATGCGGAATTGTTTGACCTCTGACGAATTATTCCGTTATCAAGCGATGCGAACCAAAGTTCGTTTTCACTAGAAAGGAAAATTCGCCAAATACTAGTTGCGTTGAAGCCATTAAACTTATTATAGGAGAAGATTTTTCGAGAACGCATTTCCAATCTAAAGTCTTTCGCTTCAAACTTTCCATATTTTGAAGGAGAAATTCGAAAGACACCATCTTCAAGTGTTCCGAACCAAAGTCCACCTTCCAAATCTTCCGCTATTGAAAGAATTTGATCTGAAGGTATATCTTTTCCACCCTTCAGTTGGTTTATGATGATCGAATCTTTTAGTGGGCTCAAAATATTGATTCCACCATAGGTGGCAAGCCATAATCTTCCGTTTCTGTCTTGATGAATATCAAAAACAGAATTATTACTTAACCCTTTCGATTCATCAAAAATTTGTATGCGAAATGAGTCTTTACTAACTTGAGTGATTTTATTAACTCCTCCATCATCAGTACCAGCCCAGATTTCACCTTCCTTGTCTTCAATCAATGAAAGAATGCTACTGCCTTTTAACCCATTTTTACTATTAATTGTTTTAAACGTTAATCCATCATAAATGATGATTCCTTCTTTTTTAGTTCCTGCCCAGATTCTACCTTTACTATCATGCATGATAGAACGAACGTTGTCTCCCTTAAAACCAAGTCGTTTGTCAAAAGTTTTAAAATGGATACCATCAAAATTACACACTCCTCCACCATCGGTACCTAACCACAGGTATCCTCGCTTATCTTGTGTAATGCAATATATGGTATTTTGAGGAAGTCCATCTTCAATGGTATAAGTTTGAAAATTGTTTCGCTGCGCTCCAGCATGAAAGGGAAAACAAAAATAAATCGAAATAAACAATAGGAAAGAGGGGAAAAATGATTTTGAAAATAGAATCAGTATTTTTTTTCTCATCTGAAGAATATTATTTCAAAAATTTGGATTAGAAACTTATTTCTTAATAAATAGAAACTGTCCTCCTTCATCACCTGTATTCTTTATTGGGGCAAGTTTAGGACTTTGTTCAGAATTGTTTATTACTGGAATTTTTATCTTGTTGAAAATTTGACTTGCATCTAAATACTTATTCGAATTATCATTTAAAGTTTTAAGGAAATAATAGGCAAAAACAGAGTGTCCTTCTTTTCCTCCATCCATGACTGGTTCAAGACCCCCTGAGGTCATTGCTTGACGAGATGAGAGGCTATGAACTTCTTTGTAATACTTTTCAGATTCTTCGAAAGGAACAGAAAGCGTATTTCCTCTAAAAATGTCGCCACTAAAACAAGCATCCGCAACAAGAAGTGTATGTTTAGATTTTATTCCTCCTAGGTATGTTTGAATGTCCGCATTTGAAAGGTAATTGGCGGTTGAATTAGCAGTAGCATCAACCGGTACCCAAAATCCTTTATTTAAATCTTGTTTATAATCTCCGTGTCCTGAATAATAAATGAATACATTGTCTTGAGGCTTAGCATTCGCTACCAATAGCTCTAGTTGTGCAATTATATTTGCTCTCGTTGCTTGCTCATTATAAAGCGATTTGAAGTTGTCAAACTTATATTGAGACTTTAACATGGCTTCAATTGCTTTTGCATCATTTACTGCATTTTTAAGCGAAGGCCAACTGCCTTTGTACGCATCGATTCCAATTACAAGCGCGTAGTAATTTCCAATTACCATGTCTTTCGATTTAGAAACATTCAGTCCTTTCAATGGGTCACCACTACCTCGAAACATTGGTTTTTCGGGCAATTCAACTGCTGCCAATGGTTGAGAAATAGCAATTTCAGTTGTTGGAAGCGGCTCATTCATTTTCACTTCAAGCACAAGGTCATTCGCATTTGAATAAGCTCCTTCTAAATTTAAACCTATGTTTATTTTAGGTTTGGTGTATTCTTTGGAAGCATAGAACTCAACACTTATTTCTTTTTCATCGCCAGGTGCAATTGCAGGAATAAGCTCAGAAAGTTTGTTCACCGCCATCACATTAGGAGGAAAAGCATAATTTATTTTTACATTTTTTGCTTCACCACTCGATGTGTTTTTAAGTTTTAATCGCAAAGTTATCGGAGCTCCCACTTCTGCTTTGCCAGTAGCAGAACTGTATGCGTGACTCGTCACCATCACGTAAGAATAACTGACTCCTCCTCGTGATTGAAAGTTTACTTTTAAGGGTGCAGGGTTAAATGCATTACCTTCTTGAATCTCAATGGAAAATGCGCCAGCAGCAGTTTCTAAGCTAGAGTCGGTAGAAATGGGAATAGAAACACTAATGTATTTATCAGCTTCGAGGTTGCCGATGGAAACTTCTTTTTCGAAATGTAAACCCACAACTGTCGCATCAATAGAAACTTTTGCAACTAGATTATAAGCTTGTCCTTTGCCAGTGTTTTTAAGGATAAAGTTAATAGAGGGTTTTTCAGGATGTTCGATGATGCCATTATGGTTATCATCATTTAACGCAAGGCCAGTAGCAGACAGTTTAGGTTCGCCAGCATCTTTCATGAATTTCTTCTTGCCAATTTTTAGATTGCCAACATCCCAAATTTTTAGACTAGCATCGTTGCTTACCGAAATAAACAAACCTCCTTTATCAGAAAAGGCAATAGCATTTACATCTTTATCGTGTGCTTCGAATTCTTTGGTGAGGGCTTTTGTTTCAATGTTCCAAATGGATATTTTTTTAGTTGCTCCAGCAGCAGCTATGTATTGAACATCGGGACTTATTGAAATGCTATTCACTTGATTTTTCATTTCGGACTCCATCATTTTGTTTCCAGAGATGGCTTCCCAAATAACGACTGCTCCATTTGCTCCTCCACTCACAATATATTTCCCATCAGCACTCCAAGCTAAAGCAGTAACTTCTTTGGATGCGGCATCAATTGAACTTTTCATGTTACCTGAGGTAGCATCCCATAATTTAATGGTATTGTCGGCTGAACCTGTAGCCACTGTCTTACCATCAGGGCTAAAAGCAACTGCGTTTATTGCTTTTGTATGACCACGCAAAGTAATTAACGAACCTCCAGAAACTCCATCCCATATCTTTGCATTGTTGTCTTTCGAACCTGTAACAAAATTATCGTTAATAGGATTAAAAGAAAGCGATGTGATATCGGCATTATGTTCTTTAAGTATTTTTTTGATCTTCCATTCTTTCGCATCAAAAAGGATGATTTTTCCATCAGCAGAGCCAGTGGCAAAATACTTGCTGTTTGCACTAAAGGCAGCAGCAGTAACCGCAGTTGCCTGAGCAAATACTTTCGTTTTTTCACCCGACTTCGCATCCCATACTTCCGCTCGCTTGTCCACTCCTCCGGTTATTATATAAGTGCCATCACTACTGATAGCAGCCGAAAGTATTTCGCCTGTATGTGCGTTGTCTTTATTCTTTAATAATTCTTGAGCTGGCATATTTGCGCCTGCCAAGAGTAATGAAATAGATAATGCCACTATTTTCCTCATTCCTTTTTAAAATTTAATATTGGATAACAAAATTACAAAAATAATTTAAATTGGAAAATTGAGATTAATCATAATCAAAAAATGTATGTTGATGTTGTTGTGAATCTAGATATTTTTTACATTTGTTGCGGTAAATAAAAGTTGGTTTTACGAATGGTTACTTTTAATTTGTAATTACCAAGTCGAATTTGCCCTTCAAAAATTAGTAAGATATATTAATACACTTAAAATAGTAAACGATGAAAAAATTTTTTACTTCTTTTCTTTTCCTATCTATTACAGCTTTTGGTTATTGTCAGACACCGAGTTTTATTTACACACCAACATGTTTTGGTGATCAAACAACTTTGGTGGGTTCGTCAGCACTTGCTGATACCTCCATTAGTTCTTGGCAATGGGATTTAGATGGAAACGGAACCTTCGATGCAAGTGGTAAAACCATAAGTCATCTTTTTACAACGGCAAGTACCTTTTCTGTAAAATTGAAGATTACCCCTAACTATGCCCCTGCTGATTCGGTGTTACAAAGTGTAGTGATTGACCCATTGCCAAGTGTAAATTTTCGTGTCGATAATTTATGTGCGTTGAAATTGGCGACTTATTATAATCAATCAACTATTGCGAGTGGAACCATTACTTCTTACAACTGGGATTTTAATAACGATGGAATAGTGGACAATAATTCGAACGATACGGTGACCTATGTTTGTGGACCTGCACAGGTGTATCAAACCAGATTGACTTGTGTTTCGAACAAGGGATGTAGTTCTTTTGCTGTGAAAACTACTCAGGTGTATCCTGTTCCAGTGGCTCAGTTTATAGCATCACACACTTGTGCCATGGATACTTCTCTATTCTTAAATACTACTACAAATATTCCTAATCCTGATTATTTTTATTGGAGTTTTGGTGATGGCAACCAAGGTTCTACCACTAATAACGCAGCTCATATTTATAATATTCCCGGTTCGTATAACGTTAGATTGATAGCTGTTTCGGTGAATGGATGTAGAGATACAAGTACAGTTAGCTCCATAACAGTTACGCCTCGCCCAACAGTATTAATCACTACAAATTCTTCGGATGGAAGCAACGTGTTTTTCGAAGGGTCTTCAATTAAGCTCACCGCAACAGGTGCTAATACTTATTTATGGAATACAAGTGAAACAACGAGCAGCATAGCTGTTCAACAAACTGGAACGTTTACTGTGACTGGTAGCGATGAACTGGGTTGCACCACTGATGCATCCATCTATGTGAAGAAAGAAGCTATTCCTGATTCGATTGTTACCACCTCGAACATTCTCACTCCAAATGGAGATGGAATAAACGACTATTTAATCATTCAAAATAAAGACGCTTACCAAACATGTACCATTAAGGTTTACAATATTTGGAATGTGGAGGTGTACTCTAAAGATGGATACAACAACGATTGGGATGGAACTACAAGCGATGGTAAAAAACTTCCTGATGGAGCTTATTATTACCTTATCACTTGTGACGATAAAGCGGTGGTAAAAGGCAATATCAATATCTTATTAAAATAATATTTAGTTGAATTAATCACTTTTAATAACTCGAATTATGAAAAAACTAACTACAACTTTTTTATTACTAGCCGGTAGCTTGGGTTTAATACCTCAACAGATGTTGTCTCAACAAATATCATTGAGCAATCAATATGTAGTCAATAAATTCTCTATTTCACCTGCTTATGCTGGTGCGGGCGACAATCTTGAAGTGTTTGGAAGCTATAGAAGAGACTGGATGGGAGTAACCGCTGCACCCGAAACCAAAAGTATTTATGCAAACGGAATTATTGGTAAACACATGGGTTTAGGAGGAAATGTTACCTCTATGCAAGCTGGAATATTTACCAATCTTTCGGCAAACCTCAATTATGCTTATCATGTACACATTAACGGAAATCATTTCATTAGTTTAGGTTTAGGTTTAGGAGTTATCGAAAATCACCTTGATCTTTCGAGCAAAGGAGCGCAAGACGACCCTGTGGCCAATGCTGCCAACCGAACCACTACCATGATGGATGCTAGCTTTGGTATCGTTTATCGCAATCGTAAATTAGATGTAGGTTTCTCGGCACCTCGTTTGCTGAGCAATGCTGCGGTTGACAAACACATGTATTTCCTCAGTTCGCAATATCAAGGACATATTGGCTTGAAACAAAACCTAAACAAATCTTGGACAATTGCTCCTATTGCTATAGTGTCGATGCCTCAAAATGCACCTTTGTTTTACGAAATCGCAGTGCCTGTTATGTATCAAAACAAGATATGGATTGCCCCTTCTTACAAAAAATCTAGCATTGCGGTGAGTATTGGTGCTAGGTTGTTGACTAGCTTAGTGTTTAATTACTCTTACGAATTCGCTTCGAGTGGAATTGCTAGTCAATCATCAGGAACTCACGAAATAACCCTCGGATGGAGGTTCGCCAAGAAGAAAACCGATGAGCCAACACCGGATTCGAAAAAACCGTATTACGAATGGGTGAAGTAAAACCGACCCTAATTTAAACTCCTCACAAAAGGTTCTAATCTTTTTAAGGACAATTTTAACTCTTTACATATTATATAGTCTGTCCCAAAAATTGAGTTTTGGGCTTGGTGGTTGCTTTCCGAAACTTGACTCGATACCAGCCAAAATGGCTTTATCACGATTTACGGTCTATGGATAATGATTCAGAGTGCACTACTAACGAGTAGAACTTCTTATTTAATTACATTAAGTTTTTTCAATTCCTCGTTCGAAATGGTAGGAGGAAACTCCCCTTTTTGAATTTTGGTGATGGCAAGTCGAGCTGCTTTTTGAGCATCGTTTTTGGTTCTGAATCCTTCGGTGCCCGGCATTCCGGGTATAGAGTTTTGACGTATCAATACTTTGCCATCGGCAGATATTTCGTAACCAAAGGTTTTATTTAGCGCATCAATTACCCCATATTCGAACTTGGAATTGGCATACTGATTAGTCGCTTGTTGCTTAGCGGTATTAGTTGGTGCTTGACCCTGTGCACTTGCGCCCAAATCACTTATGGCGAACAAAACGAGAACGATTAACTTTTTCATGGATTTAAAACTTGATGTTAGATGATATTTAATAACGGCCATAAAAGTAATTGAAAACGAGGAATGGTGAAAATATTTTGGTCAAATTTAATTAGATTCACCATATTCATTTACCTTCGCCCTGCAAATTATGAATCGTAAGACGAAAAACCTTTATATCTTTCTAATCATTTCAGCTCTGGTGTTCTTCGGCTATTACCGCGACTTTGTTTTCAAAAAAATAAACGCCTTAATGCAAGCCTGGGATCACGATATGGATTATACCATGCCACCCTCGATGCGTTTTCTCGAAAACTACGAATATGCTACCCTCGAAAACATAAAATGGTTGCTAACGGTAGTGTTTACGCTCATTTATCTTTCCATTTCGTTGTTTGCCATTAAAGTAGTTTTTAATAATCGAGCGTATCGAAACATCACCATTGGAGCCTTTATAGGTGTTACAGTGGCTTCTGGAATCCTGATTTTGTTGGGACTCATCTTTCATTCGGCATCTTACAAGATGTATGAATTTGCCCGTTACCTGATGGGCATGGTGCAATCACCCATTGCGCTAATGGTTTTAATTCCGGCTTTTATTATAGCCGAACGCGAAAAACGGGAAGGGCTGAACTAAAAAATCATTTTTTCGTAGATTCCTGACAATAGTCAATCGCTAAAAGTCTTCCCATTCTTATTTATTTTTATACTTTTGCAGCTCATTAAATTTATTTCATCTTATGAAAAAAGATACTGCCATTTTTAATTTAATTAATGAAGAGAAAAAGCGTCAGACATTGGGTTTAGAGCTTATTGCCTCTGAGAACTATGTAAGTGAAGAAGTGATGCGAGCGATGGGCTCGGTGCTTACCAATAAATATGCAGAAGGTCTACCAGGTAAGAGATACTATGGAGGTTGTGAGGTGGTTGACCAAATAGAGCAATTAGCAATTGATAGAGCCAAAAAATTGTTTAATGCCGAATGGGTAAACGTACAACCACACTCAGGAGCACAAGCAAATGCAGCAGTGATGCTAGCCGTTTTGAAACCCAATAGCCGCATTTTAGGCTTCGATTTATCGCATGGAGGCCACCTTACACATGGTTCGCCTGTCAACTTCTCAGGTAAATTATATCAACCGAGCTTTTATGGTGTGGAAGAAGAAACAGGTCAAATCGACTTTGATAAAGTACATGCCATTGCCTTGAAAAAACAACCTAAGCTTATCATCTGCGGAGCGTCATCCTATTCGCGCGATTGGGATTATAAAAAACTACGCGAAATTGCCGACCACGTTGGTGCATTGCTTATGGCCGATATATCGCATCCGTCAGGATTAATCTCACGAGGATTGCTCAACGACCCATTGCCACACTGCCACATTGTTACCACTACTACTCATAAAACATTGCGTGGACCTAGAGGAGGAATGATAATGATGGGCAAAGATTTCCCTAATCCTTGGAAAGAAAAAAACAACAAAGACGAATTAAAAATGATGTCGACCGTATTGGATGCAGGTGTATTCCCTGGTACACAAGGTGGTCCGCTCGAACATGTAATAGCTGCCAAAGCAGTAGCTTTCAACGAAGCGCTTGACGAATCATACATGAAATATTGTATTCAGGTAATGAAGAATGCCAAAGTAATGGCGAAGTGTTTTATGGACAAAGGCTATAAAGTAATTTCAGGTGGCACCGAGAATCACTCCATGTTGATTGACCTGCGTTCGAAAAACTTAACAGGTAAGTTAGCAGAGAATATTTTGGTGAGAGCCGACATCACTGCTAACAAAAACATGGTGCCGTTTGACGATAAATCGCCATTCATTACCTCAGGTATTCGCTTGGGTACAGCGGCCATCACTACACGAGGAATCAAAGACAAACAAATTCCAATGATTGTGGATTTAATGGACAAAGTATTGATGAACCCTTACAAAGAACAAGCAATACAAGAAGTGAAAAAAGATGTGAACAAGTTGATGAAGGATTATCCTTTGTTCGGATACTAAACTCAACACAACAAATCGAAAGCAAACCAAAAATCAGAAAATAAATCAACAACGAATGAGTCAGGTAGAATTAATAATGCCTAAGATGGGAGAGAGTGTTGCCGAGGCGACCATCATCAAATGGTTGAAGAAAGAAGGCGACAGCATAGCAACAGATGAAATTGTTTTGGAAATAGCAACCGACAAGGTTGACTCCGAAATACCATCAACAGCAGCAGGAACACTTGTAAAACGATTGTTCAACGATGGAGATGTGGTACAAGTAGGCAAGGCCATTGCACTTATTTCTACTGATGCTTCGGCTAAGGTGGAAGCTGTGGTAGCAAAAGCTCCTGTAATAGAAGAAACGGTGACCGTACAAAAGGAATTGGCTACTGCTGTGGTTGAGCAGGTTGCAGCAATAGAACGTTTGTCGGCATCGGGTAAGTTTTATTCACCCTTGGTGCGCAACATTGCAAAGGAAGAAGGCATTTCGATGGAAGAGCTCGATAACATTGCAGGCTCAGGAACCAATGGAAGGGTAACCAAGAATGATATTTTGGCCTATGTGCCTAACAAAGGTAAGAACAAGATTCAACAAAATACTACTTCTGCAACTCAAGTGATAAAAGAAGTAGCAGCCGCCAATGGTGCTGTACAACAGAAACCAGCTATGGCTGTTGGTACTGGTGACGAAATCATAGAAATGGACAGAATGCGCAAACTCATTGCCGACCACATGGTGATGAGTAAGCATACATCACCACATGTTACTTCTTTTGTTGAAGCCGATGTAACCAATGTAGTGAGATGGAGAGATAAAGTAAAAGGTAGTTTTGAAAAGCGCGAAGGCGAAAAACTAACATTCACCCCAATCTTCATCGAAGCGGTAGCCAAAGCCATCAAAGATTTTCCAATGATTAATATCTCTGTGGATGGAACAAGAATCATCAAAAAGAAAAACATTAACATCGGTATGGCAACTGCATTGCCATCGGGCAATTTGATAGTGCCAGTAATACGCGATGCAGATACATTAAATATTCTTGGGCTTACTAAAAAGGTAAACGACCTTGCTAATAGAGCGCGTGCTGGAAAACTTTCGCCTGATGATATTTCGGGAGGAACGTTCACCATTTCCAATGTTGGTTCGTTTGGTAATGTAATGGGTACACCCATCATCAATCAACCGCAAGTGGCCATACTTGCTGTAGGAGTAATAAAGAAAAAACCCGCGGTGATTGAAACACCTGCAGGCGATTTAATAGGCATTCGTCATTTTATGTTCCTTTCTCATTCTTACGATCACCGTGTGGTAGATGGTTCGTTGGGAGGACAGTTTGTAAGACGCGTGGCCGATTACCTCGAGCAGTGGGATGTGAACCGTGAGTTTTAATTGAAGTATAAATTTTTGGATTAGATTAGATTGGTTGGAGAAAAGATAAATTGATAGTGCGCGAAGGATTGTAGTTAGATTTAAAATATTTTCAAATTGAGAAAGCTGATTTCAATATTGATTTTTGTTTTGTTGAGAATATCAATGAGTCAAGCTATTACACCTAGTGATGAGTACAAAAAAATATATGAAGAAGCTGAATATTATTTAATAAATGCTGATTACAACAGAGCTTTGGAGCTCTATTTAAAAATGAGTACTATGAAGACGCCTAATGCTAATATTAATTTCAAAATAGGATACTGTTATCTCAACTCGTCTTCGCATAAAATCAAATCAATTCCTTTTTTCGAGGATGCGTTGAAGGATATTTCGGCTAATTATCAAGAAGGAGATTTAAAAGAAACTCAAGCTCCACTTTCCACCTTATATTATTTAGCAAAGGCCTATCAATACAATTATGAATTTGATAATGCTATTACAGCCTATCAAGATTATCTCACCCAATTAGGCACTGGTTCGAAAGTGAAGGATGAGGTGGATGATGTGAACCACGACATCGAAACGTGCAATAATGCCAAGCAGTTGGTGAAAAACAAAATTGATGTAACCATCACCAATATGGGCAAAAATGTAAACTCTCCTTATGATGATTATTCTGAAATGATTTCCCTAGATGAAACCATCTTGATATTTACAAGCAACCGCGATGGAGGAACGAGTGATGAGATGCAAGCCAATGGTAAGTATTACGAAGATATTTATTTCTCACATTATGTTAATGGAGCTTGGAATCAAGCTTCTTCTATAGGTTACAATGTGAATACGAAAGGAAACGAAGCTAGTTTGAATCTTTCGGCTGATGGCAATCGATTGCTGATTTATAAAGACGATGGAGGAGATGGAAATATTTACATGAGCACACTCAAAGGAATGGTGTGGGGGGTGCCGGTGGCACTCAACTCAGAGGTGAATAGTTCATCTTGGGAGACCCACGCTTCCATGTCTTCTGATGGAAAAGTAATTTATTTTGTGAGCGACCGACCAGGAGGATATGGTGGAAGAGATATTTATAAATGCATGAAATTGCCGAATGGAGAATGGGGAAAGGCTCAGAACATGGGTGATGTAATCAATACCAAATACGATGAGGATGGCGTGTTTATTCATCCTGATGGCAAGCAAATTTATTTCTCATCGAAAGGACATAATTCGATGGGAGGTTTCGACATTTTTAAAACCACCATTACCGATGAGAATGGATTTTGGTCGGCACCCGTGAATATAGGATGCCCCATCAATACGCCTGATGACGATATCTTTTATGTAACCACATCTGACGGAAAGCGCGCTTTTATATCTGCTGTGAAAGAAGATGGGTTTGGTGAGAAAGATATTTACATGATTACCTATGCCGAAAACGAACCTCGCGACATCACCCTGTTGATAGGAACTATTGTGAATAATGCGAATGGTGAGTTGCCAAAAAATAGCATCATTATAGCGGATGCAAAAACAGATGAAACGTTACAAACTATAAGTGCCAATACAGCAACGGGTAAGTTTGGTGCTAATCTGCCGGTGGGTAGAAGTTATCATGTGTTTTATAAAGTAAATGGAAAAGAAATTTATCACGAATCGATTGATGCCCCTGTGCGAAAGGGATATCAAGTGGTGACGCGAGAGATACCTTATACAGGAAAAGAATAAAAAAATCTACATATACCATAAACAGTAAAAAGAATAAAAGAAGTAAACCTAAAAAATTAAAAAGTTGATTGTTGATTCAATCAATACAGTTATTAAAAAGTTGATTTTTATTATTGTTTTGCAAGTTGTATGTAACTTTCAAAGCACTGTTGCAGTGGCACAGGAAGACAAGAATTACAAAAAGATATTCACCAAGGCGGAAGAATATTTTGTAAATGAAAATTATCAAGCAGGACTTATTTTGTACCTGCGGTTGGATTCGATACAGAAGGCGAATACCAATATCAATTTCAAGATAGGGATGTGCTATCTGAACTCACCTACTTATAAAACAAAGGCAATACCATATTTGCAAGAAGCGGTGAAGGATGTTTCGGAAGCTTACAAAGAACTTTCGATGAAGGAAAAACATGCGCCTGTGTCGGCTTATTACTATTTAGGAAAGGCTTATCATCTCAACAACGAATTTGATAAAGCCATTGAGTGGTACGGAAAATACAAAACCGAATTGCTAAAGAACGAAAAGAAAAACCTTGCCGACATTGAAGAAATGGACCACGACATCGAACAATGTAATAATGGAAAAGAACTAATTAAAAAACCCAAAAACATTGTGGTGACTAATTTGGGTGAAGGTGTAAACTCCAAGTATCCTGAGTATTCACCGGTGGTTTCGTTGGATGAAGAAACCTTGATTTTTACTTCGAGAAGAGAAGGAGGGATGAGCGATTACAAACTACCTGATGGACAATATCTGGAAGACATTTACATTTCAACCTATAAAGATGATAAATGGGGAAAGGCAAGTTTGATAAGTCCTAACATCAATTCGATGGCATGTGAAGCCAGTATCAACTTGTCTGCTGATGGAAAAAACTTGTTGGTGTATAAAGACGATAATGGAGATGGCAACATCTATGTGAGCGAATTGAAAGGCAACGAATGGGGAGTGCCTGAATATGAAATTTCACCTATCAACTCGAACGCATGGGAAACACATGCTTGCTTTAGCTCCGATAATAGAGTGCTTTATTTTGTGAGCGACCGACTAGGAGGATATGGCGGAAGAGACATCTACAAATGCTTGCGATTGCCAAATGGTAAATGGGGACCTGCACAGAACTTGGGTGATGTGATCAATACCAAATACGATGAAGATGGAGTGTTTATTCATCCTGACGGGCAACAAATTTTCTTTGCTTCCAAAGGACATAATTCCATGGGAGGGTTCGATATTTTTACTTCTATTATCAATGACGAAAATGGTTTTTGGTCTACTCCTATAAACTATGGATATCCTGTGAACACTTCGGATGATGATGTGTTCTTGGTAACTTCACCTGATGGACGAAGGGCTTTTTTCTCTTCAGATAAAGAAGGTGGATATGGGCAAACGGATATTTACATGATTAAGTTTCCCGACTATGAACCTCGCGATATAACCATATTGGTAGGAAAAGTGATTAATAATTCCACCGAAGATATTTCGGATAATAAAATTGTTTTTGTCAACTTAAGAACTGGCGACACTACTCAGGTATTGAATATGAACAGTGCTTCGGGTAAGTTTGGTGCCAACCTTCCGGTAGGTTCTAACTATCAGGCTAATTTTTACATCAACGGACAACGGGTGTATAGCGAGGTGATGGAGTCGCCAAAAGGACTTGGATACACCGTTCTAAGACGCGAGATTCCTTACAACGGAAGAAACACTGTGGATACTGCTGTGGTGATAAACAAACCACGACCTGTGGCTGTGGATACTGTTAAGAAGTTGATTGACCATACCGTGAAAGTGGATAGAAGTTTGAAAGAAGACACAGCTGTGGTGGTGGACAAAACTCCACCAGAGGTGCACGAACAGCTAAGAAAAGAGGAAGTGGTGGCTAAAAAGGATACGGTGAAAGCAGTGAAAAAAACATTGCCTATTTGCGACCCTAAACGAGCTGTGTTTCAAATGAACTTTAGATACAACCGCAAGGATATTGATTCGAATTCGAAAGAATTTATGAATTTGATAAACGAACTTAGCAATTGTATACTGGCCAATGCGGGATTCACGATATACATCGAATCGAGTGCTTCGACAGTGCCTACACGAACCTTTAAGACCAACGAAAATTTGGCGAATTCGAGGGCAGAGAACGCCAAAGATAAGATGATAAAAGCCTTGGTGAAGAAAGGAATTAAAGAATCGAGTATTTTATTTGCTGCCCCTTTGACAAAAGTACAAGGCCCCGAATACCACAAGGATGCTCAAAAGAACAGAGGTGTGTACGAGCAGTTTCAGTATGTAAAGATAACTGGGAAATAAGGTAAACAGGATGCTTTCTGGTTTTTACTTACGTTTGTGGTTGCTATGAAATCCGTTTGCAACCTATCATTTATTCTAGTACTCTTCTGTGCAACTATACCAAATGTGTATAGTCAGAAAACGGGGCTAAGTGAATACGATTCGTTGGGTACTATGCCTCCTTTTGAGTATTACACCCTGAGTGGCGAAGCGTTTACACCACACGATTTAAGTAGCACACGAAAGACAGTTTTTATTTATTTCAAAAACGATTGCCCTTATTGTCAACGACAAGGAAGCATCATTGCCGACCATATGGCTGATTTTGCTTCGGCAGATTTTGTTTTTATCACACGGCAAGATAGCGCCCTAGCCCAAGAATATGCCACCGCACATCATTTACAGAACTTAGCGAACGTAAAATTAGTATTGGATAAAAAAAGGTTGTATTACTCCTATTGCAAAGCACAATACACACCGTCTATACATATTTACGACAAACATAAAAAGCTGATTAAGTTTACCGAAGGGGTTTTGAAACGAGACGACCTAATGAATTACCTTAATTAATCTTCATTTATTTTGATTCTTTACTTAGCGTATAAGTTTAATTTCTAAACACGCACTATAGTATTCTATAGTTTTTGGGAAATTAAATTTAAATTTCCTTACTCTAACCGATTAAGGAATACACAACTGTAGGCCAAATTAAAACTTCAATTCGCTTTTGTATTCAACTTTTGGTTCTTCAGCCAAAAATAAGGAGAGTTCTTTTTTGTTATTAAAGCCATTTAGTTTATATCGGTTGATTTAACAATATGCTACTAATTGTATGTTGACACGATTATTTATTATATAGTTCTTTGTGCAAAAAAACATGGATTCATCTTTTGAACGTTCAGCAAATACAAAGGTCGAGTGGTTGACGCCACCTGAACTTGTAAAAAAACTTGGAGATTTTGATTTAGACCCCTGTAGTCCTATTAATGCTCCTTTTCTTCATGCAAAAAATAATTTTACAATTGAAGACAACGGTTTGAACAAAGAATGGTTTGGCAGAATATATTGCAATCCTCCATACGGAAAAGAAATGCATTTATGGTTATCGAAACTCAAAAAACACGGAAATGGTATTGCTTTAATTTTCGCAAGAACTGAAACAAAGTGCTTTTTTGAAAATATATGGAACGATGCCGATGCGGTTTTATTTGTAAAAGGCAGAATAAGATTTTATCACGTTAGTGGTATACAAGGAGGAACCCCAGGCGCACCAAGTGTTTTTATTGCTTATGGAAAGGAAAACGCAAAAGCATTAAAAGAGAGTGCAATTGAAGGGCGCTATTTGGATTTGAAATTATAATATCTCGTATGCTATAAATTCTGCAACATTAAATTCTGCGTCTATTATCCAAGTATTTTCTTGAAGTAATTTTATTAAAGCAATGTCTTCATTTTCTACTCCTTCAACAATTCCGATTACCTGCATGTTATTAACTTCGAAATTTTCATTTGGTGCTGTTGTGTCACCTTCCTTAGTTATGAATATATATTTCTTCAAAATCTGATTTTTTTATAGTTACCTCTACCTGCAAATTCAATAATTCCTTTATCTCGTAATACTTGAAGTTGCTGCCTTATTTTGTCTTTAATAAAATTATTTTCTGGATGTTTTAATTTTAAATCATTTTCAAACATATAAACATCATCTAATGAAAATGTTCTTTTATTAATAGAATCAACACATTTCATAATATCTAATATCCAACCTTTTGAATCTATACTTTTCC
>JBAXQU010000032.1:0-29581 GCA_037131555.1 Bacteroidota bacterium | reverse complement strand
GAATAATAAACCCTTCGCCACTTTTGAGCAAATCGAAGTTTTCGAAGATGGTTGGATGTTTGCGTTTTGGTTCGATGATTGTGACATCAATAATTTTAACTGGTTCCATTTGTTGGCTATTTAGTTATGTAATTAAAAGTTTTGCGACTGGCATATTGCTGTGTCATAATTTTCCTTTTAATAATCGGGGCAAAGGTATACGGGACAAGGCTCTTCAATTGTGATTAGAATCATAATGTGATATAATTTATTAAACACTTAATTAAAAATCAGTAAGGATAATTTAAATTCGAAATTTAAATACAAGAAAGTTCACGAAACGAAAGAAAAACGAAAGTGCGCGATTTATGCGTGAAATCATAATTGGAGACAAAATGATGGTGTAGTATTGAGGCTGTAAAAACAACTTAAAATAACTAATATTATGAGAAAGACATTAATGTATTTAACAATTTCGGGAACAGTACTTTTATCCGTATCATGTGGCTCTGGAGAGGAAAGTGAAGCAGCGAACAAAAATAATGAGGCGGTGGCGCAAACACCTGTTGCTGGTCAGTCGGCAGTGGCCGATGATGTATCAGCAAAAAATATTGTACAAGTAGCAATAGGAAGTAAAGATCATACCACTTTAGTGGCTGCTGTAAAAGCAGCTGAATTGGTGGATGTGTTGAGCAACACTGGACCGTTTACGGTGTTTGCACCAACTAATGCAGCTTTTGAAAAATTGCCAGCAGGAAC
Organism: Bacteroidota bacterium; assembly: GCA_037131555.1. Taxonomy (GTDB): domain Bacteria; phylum Bacteroidota; class Bacteroidia; order 2-12-FULL-35-15; family 2-12-FULL-35-15; genus 2-12-FULL-35-15. Next base: position 28,843 of record JBAXQU010000032.1, on the reverse strand, counting down.
TGTAGAAGGTTTGTTGAAGCCAGAAAAGAAAGAAGCACTACAAGATATATTACAATATCATGTTTCGGTGGGAGTATATCAGGCAGATGCGCTACAAGATGGACAAGTGCTAGGTCAAGTGAATGGTAGCAATATTACAATAAGCAAAAAAGATGGTAAGATAATTGTGAATGGTAGCGCAACCGTTATTGCATCGATACAAACCAGCAATGGTGTGATACATGTAATAGATGGAGTATTGTTGCCTCCAAAGCAATAGTATTAATCAAACTAATTAAACAAAAAAAGCGTAAACTTCTGTTTACGCTTTTTTTATTTAGTGAAACTGTAGAATAATGAATGTTAGGAAATGATTTTGATTTGCATTACTGTGGAAATACTAATTGCACGTTGCTTGGCGAGTTCTGCATTAGGTCCTCGAAAGTTTTCGTCAACTGATTGAATAAACAATTTGTTCCATTGTTCAAAATGTTCTTTTCTCAATGGAGTGACGTAACTTAGGTGACGATGAATGTTCATGTTATCGCGAGAATAAGTGCCAGTGTAAAAAAGGGCATTTTCCCAGAAATCGAACATAACGGGTAAGTGTTTCTCCCAATTTACTTTGACCACATCATTGAAAATGTAACCAATAGTTTCATCGCTTTTTACTTTTTCGTAAAAAGCGATGATTAGCTTTTCGATATCTTGCCTGTTTATTAAATCTTGTATCATAATAAATAAATTAATGTACTATAAATCTTTTCGTTTGAAAACATAAAGAGAAAGCTTAAGTGGAACTAAAACCCAAATAACCAAAGCTGACAATGCAACAAAGAAACTTAAATTGGTTCCAAAGAAATCTTTGAAAACAGCACCCGTATAACCCATCAATGCTGAAACATCCAATTGTAATAAGATGATAATTCGACTAAGGTCGACCGGATTGAATCCTGAAATAAATATCATAATTTTCTCAAGAGGATAATCTGCAAATTGAAAAAGCAAAAATAAGATTAATCCATCAAATATTAAAGTAAAATATAGCCAGAGTAAAATGGCAAAACCAATCCCTTTTGCTTTGTCGCGAGTGAGGACTGAAGCAAAAAGCGCTATGGCAACAAAAATGACAGAAAGAAGACAACCTGCGATGATCATCATGAGACCAGTAGGGGTGGGTTCGAAACAAAGGAGAGGAAAACCCACACCCAACAAGAATGAAAGAGACAACGAAACAGCTAAACCAGAGAAAAGACTAAGCCAAATTTGTTTTCGCTGTATAGGTTGACTAAGCAAAAGTTCGATGAATTCGGAGCTATTATAGCAATAAATGGTGGAGAAAATGATGGACACCAAAGGAACAATAAATAAGATAAGATTAAGAAGGCTAAGCAGACCTTTGGCGGTGTTGTCTTCGAGAGAAAAAACACTTAAAGAAATGATGAACAAAATAATTGTGTATGCCAACACAATTTTGTTGCGAAGAATGTCGATGATAACGTATTTAATAAGTTTATTCATTCCTTTGTGCTTGAGTCATTAGCTTAGCAACTGCTTTTGAAAGTTTGGTTTCACTAGTATTCAATTTTAACTCTTCGATTGAGTTGTGAAAAATAAGATTCCCATCTTGCAAGTAAACAATTTGTGTGACAAGATCGTCTAATTCAGAAAGCACATGTGAAGTAATCAAAATGAGTTTTCCTTTTTGTTTCTCTTTGATGATTTTCTCTTTAAGGATTTCGGAAGCAAGCGGGTCGAGGCCAGCAGTAGGTTCGTCTAGAATGAGTACTTGAGAATTGAACAAAAATGCAAGTGCAGCAGAGACCTTTTGACGAGTACCTCCAGACAAGTTAGACATGCGCTTATCAAGCATACCATTAAGATGAAAACTATTTATTAATTCTTGGTCAAGCTCAATCGATTCGTGTTTACGAATGTCCTTCATCATTCTAAATAAATGACCAATGGTCATATTGTCAGGATATCGACCTATTTGGGGCATGTAACCTATTTGAGAACGATATTCCCAATCATTAGAAATCTTCTTACCGTTAAATAATATTTCGCCTGAATCGGGAACAATTAAACCTAAGATGCTTTTAATTAAAGTTGTTTTACCACTACCATTAGGTCCGATGAGTGCAATGCACTGACCTGAGGAACATTGTAAATTAATTTGGTTAAGAGCAATTAATTTGCCAAATTTTTTGGATATGTTCGAAGTTTGTATCATAGTTTGACAGGTTTCATAAGCGGGGTTTCATCTTTAAGGTTTTCAGGAGTAAGTGAAGGAATCATTTTTTCGGTTTTATCGAGCAATGAAACCATGATGCTTCGAAACAAAATCATAGCTGGTGGATTTTTTTCGATAATCATCGAAAACATACTAATAGGACGATACGGAATATCCCCGATGTTGTCTTTGTTCAGATCGTAACCTTGGTATTTGTCCCAATAGTTTTCGTTGAAAGAATTAAGCACAAGGGTACCATTGGTACCCACATCAAATGTGTTTCCGAAAAAATTATTTTGAGTAATGGTAACATCCATGCAACTAGCTTGAATTTTGATTGCCCAGCCATTATTTTTGAAAATGTTTTTTTGCATTTGACACCTACTAGCTCCTTCCATGTAGATGCCCATTGTGTTCTCTGTAAATTTATTGTTGAAGATATAGGAGTCGGAAATTTCTTTCAAAAGAAGACCATAAGCCGCATCGCCCCAATTTTGTTCGAAGGTATTGTTAATCATCGTGACACCTTTTGTGAACATGACAGCAACTCCAGCGCCATTTTTTTTAAAGATGTTGGTAATATATGAATCATTATTCGAAAACATAAAATGCAGCCCATAGCGGAGGTTAGCAATTGAAGTATTTCGCCAAATAATGGAATTGGTGACAAACTCGAAATAAATACCATCGCGATGACCAGTTATCGTATTGCCAATGATTTGCATGCTGTCTGATTTCCAACAGTGAATGCCGTTACCAATTTCCTGTTCGGCTTGACCATACGATTTAATTGTATTGTTTTTAATGATACAAGCTTTTCCGTTTTGCGTATAGATGCCGAAGAAATTATCATCAAGGATATTGTTTGATACAGTAACGTTAGAAACATTATAAATTTTGATTCCTGCAGGGTCAACCAAAGTACCTATTCCCGAATGTTGGATTTTAAAACCTGTAAAAAGCACCTGACTCGCACGGATAGAAACTACTTCGTAAATGTGCTGTCCATCAATAATAGGATGGTTGATGCCAATGACGAAAAGTGGCTTGTCAATATTTAAATCATGTTCGAAATAAATGCCAGGTTGAACAAAAATGGTATCGAAGGGAGAAGCGTGAATAACAGCTTGGCGAATGGAATGAAAAGGAGTCTTTTGCCCTACATAAATGGTGGATGCTATTAGAGAAAAAGATGAAAAAAAAAGATGAAAAAAGTAAAGTAAAAATAGAATGACTAGTCGCATCAGTAATTGAAATTGGCCAATTGACTCCAAAGAATTGTTTCGCCTTTCAATTTTTTGTTATAAAAAAGGAGCGAGTCTTTGTTGGCGAAGGCTATTATGTTTCCATTCATAGGGCTAGATAGGAAATCGCTCTTGAGAAGTAAGCTGCTAGTTTGTTGAACAAGTATATGAGGAGAGGAAAAATCGACAAAATAAAAATCTTTGATTTCGGTGCTGCCGATATTTTTTTCTTGTAGATAAGAAAGGAGACAATTTATTTCATCGAATTTAAAAACTTTTCCTTTGAGTGTTAGAATTTCGGCACCAAACTTTGGGTCACTGATTGTCATCTTACAAAACTGACAATTATCGATACCTAGCTTGATAGGTTTTGGATTGGAGGAACAAGACGTTATTGAAAATAACAATACCAAAACTAATGAAGAAGAAACGATAGTATTCATTTTTCTTAAAGATTTGATCTTAAAAAGATCGAACACAGTAGCCATAAGTAAAAGTGCTCCGACAGAAATAAAAATCCAACCGCCAATATCGGGAATGGAATAAGCACCAAAATTTAACAGCTGTTTGAATCCAATAAGTGGAGGTTGATATGCCATCCCTGGAACTATAATAGCCGCATCTGGATTTAGGTTGTGACCATAATTGTATTCCCATTGCCAAAAATCAGCCATAGCAATGATTCCAAAGCTAACGAAAGCGATGCATAACCCGTAGAGCAGTTTTCGATTGCGAAAAAAAGCAGTAAGGATAAAGAAAGCCGCGAATGCGATAATGATGTATGGCAAAATGGTGAATTCCATAAAATCGTTCGTATGAAGGGTTTTCATGCCAATGTAATGATTGAGTCCATTGATGATGTCGACATTACCACCCAATTTGTTAGCGTAAATGAGCATGTGTAATCCTTCGGGATATTGAGGAGCATCGAGATCGATACGCCACATGGGAACAAAAAGAACAATTACCAAAGAAACGCTGGAAAGGAGTAAACTGTATCTAATCCAATTTTTAAAAAGGTTAGTTTTCATAGCAAACGGAAGGGTTAAGAATAATGAAATAAAAAAGGGTGAGCAGAAACCATTATGAAAAAATCACAAACAATTTTTACTTTTTACAGAAAGCCAATCATAATAATCAATCGACTCACCCCGTGGAAATAGTTATTTTTTGTTGATTTCGCCAACCAAAGGCATATTTTTTCCTGTACTAAACAATAGTGGCACATTGCTTCCAGCAGGAGAAACGCGAACGTATCCTTGCATTTCTTGATGCAAAGCACTACAGAAATCGGAACAATAGAAAGGAGAAATACCTACTTTATCTGGTGTCCATTTTAAGGTTTGTGTTTCGCCTGGCATCACAAGTAACTCGCCATTGGTAGCACCTTTGATAGCAAAGCCATGTGGCACATCCCAATCTTGTTCTAAGTTAGTAACATGGAAATACACTTCGTCTCCCATTTTAATACCTTCAATATTATCAGGAGTTAAATGCGAACGAATAGCTGTCATGTAAACATCAACACGGTTTTTATCTCTTATTACTTTTGTTGCTCCTTCACCCATTGAAACATAAGGGTTTTTATTTTCTTCTATTTTAAATATTTTAAGAGAATTGTTTTTGATAAGATCAGCAGGTACAATTTGTGCGTAATGAGGTTCTCCAATAGTAGGGAAATCCAAAATCATTTGCATCTTGTCTCCGCTTATATCAAATAATTGTGCCGATTGAGATAATTCAGGTCCTGTTGGTAAATAACGGTCTTTAGTAATTTTATCGTACGCAACTAAATATTTTGCATTTGGAGTTTTTGTATCGCCACCAGCAACACATAAGTGACCTACAGAATAGAATGTTGGTACACGATCTACAACTTTCAAATCCTTAATATTCCATTTTACTACTTCAGATGAAACGAACATTGAAGTGTAAGCATTTCCTTTATTATCAAATTCAGTATGTAGCGGTCCTAATCCTGGTTTTTTAACCTCACCGTATAATACAGATTCGTATTTAAGAACAGGAATACCATCGAAATCGCCAACAAAATCTTTGGCCGCAATTGCTTTAATTAATTTATCGAAACTAAACACTGGAATAATTGCGGCTAACTTTCCGCTACCAACAATGTATTCACCTGTAGGATTAACATCGCAACCATGAGGAGACTTTGGACAAGGGAAGAAATAACAAATCTCTTTTAACTCTTTTGTGTCAAGTACCGTAACCTCTGTTCTTATTTCAGAAGTTGCTGAGTGTGTTTTGTCGCTATATGTATTGTGAGCGTATTTCACTGGCATTTTTTTCCCTTTACCTGCTTTCAAATATTCTTCAGCTTTTTTCCAATTTACAGCCATGATAAAATCTTTGTCTTTTTGAGAAGCATTCACTTCTAACAACGTATTTGCTTGCTCGGTATTATAACAAGAGAAGAAAAACCAACCATGCGAAACACCTTTTCCTGCTCGACTTAAATCGAAATTAACTCCAGGGCATTGGAGTTGAAAAGCGATATCCATTTTACCATCTTCTTTTCCTACGCTAATGAAACTTAGGTATCCTTTAAAGTTTTGTTTGTACGTATTGATTGGCACATCGCCTTTATCATTGTCGGAAGGAACACTGAAACGAGTTCCTGCAACAACGTACTCTGTATTCTCAGTAATAAATGGCGAAGAGTGATTACCTGCACTATTTGGTAATTCAATAATTTCTTCGGTTCTGAATGTTTTTAAACTAATACGAGCAACACGTGGTGTGTTGTTAGCATTTCCAAACACCCAACGGCCATCATAATCTCCGTTTGTTTTTGATAATTGAACGTGGTGCAAATCGTCCCAAGGCACAAAACCATGAGATGTATTTAACATCGGTTTGGTTTCTTCTGAAAAACCCCATCCTTTTTCGGGATCAACTGAAAAGACAGGCATTACACGAAGTAAACGACCTGAAGGCAAACCATAAACACTCATTTGTCCGCTGAAACCTCCGCTTACAAAATTATAGAACTCGTCATACTTGCCAGGTGCAACGTATGCTTTGGATGCGGCATCACCGCTAACTGCATTGCTCACACTTTTTGGCTTGCACGAATTAAAACTCAAGGCAACACTTATGATGGCCAAAGAGAGAATTGGGAACTTGTAATTTTTCATTTTTATATAATTTATTGTTTGTAATTAGAATTATTTAATCCCATCGTTTTTACGCATAAACTCGAGTATAGCACGTGCTGCTTCATCAGTTAAGCTTTGGTTTGGCATACGTACCAAACAGATTTCTAACTGAGCTTGTGCTGCAGGATCTTTATTAATCATCTCATCAGTATTAGTAATGAAATTCATAATCCAAGCTGGTTGATGACGAGAGGTAACGCCTTTCCAACCTGGCCCAACTAATTTTTCGTCAGTAAGTTTGTGGCATGCCGAACATTTAACATCAAAGGTGTTTTTCTTTCCTGCATCGGCCATTTGTTCATCCAATTTTTCGGGAACTGAAAGATCTTTAAATTTTCCTTCACCTCTTTTGGGGTCGTATTGTTCGACACCTCCAGCAGCAGGGCTAGCATTAACAGCAGCAGCAGATTGAGTAGATTCTGATTTGTCGCCACCACAAGCTGCAATAAATAGAGCGATGGAAAACAAGGAGGAAATGGTAATTATTTTTTTCATATTGATTTAAGAATTTATTTGATTACTATTTATTTTTGATCGGGAGCAATATTAGAATTGTTTAAAATTGTAATTTATGCGTGCAATCATAATTGCATGATTATTATTAATTTTAATTTGTAACGATAATATAATTGATAAGTTTGCAGTATTGTTCGAACTAGAACTTGTAATAAAAAATAATTGTCATATCTAATCGATCGGTGGTTATGACCAAAAGAAGAACATTGAAAAATAGAAATACTATTGACCAACTTTTCAGCTAATCAACAAGGATGATTGATATCAACGTGATGCTTGCCTGGGGTGCAAATTACAAGAAGTATAATGCAGGTGAAATAATTTTTCAGGAAGGAGGAGTTTGCAATTATTATTTTCAATTGACAGAAGGAAGGGTAAGATGGGTGAATTATAATCTCGATGGGAAAGAGTTTATACAAAGTATTATCGAACCGAATGAAAGTTTTGGGGAGCTACCGCTTTTTGACGATGGACCTTTTGCTGCAACAGCCATCACTGATACTGATTCGTTGATTTTGCGTTTACCCAAACAACTTTTTGTTCAGCTGCTCAAAGAAAATCCTGAAATAAATTTCGAGTTCAGCAGATTGCTGGCCCATCGTCAGCGATACGAATTTATGCTCTTGAAAACAATGGCATTCGAAAAACCCGAAGAACGAATTTGGGCATTGCTTAGCTATTTTAAAAACAAGCCTTGCAATTTAAACAAAGACCCCTATTTGGTAAACTTAACACGACAGCAAATTGCAAATATGACTGGACTACGAGTGGAAACCGTGATTCGCGAAATAAAACACATGAGCGACAAAGGCAGACTAAAGATAAAACGTGGAAAAGTCTTCATGTAAACAATAGTTTTAACTACCTGCACATCACCCAGAGCGTGCGAGTAAAACAAAATATTATGCAAACACCTTTTAGTAAATGGCTACGAATTGCCTTTTTAAATTTGAATATAGTGGCATTAATAGGAATAGTGCTGCGTTACAAAATTGTGTTCTCCTTGCCTATAGTAGATCAAAAGCATTTGCTGCATGGCCATTCGCATTTTGCTTTTACTGGATGGATAAGCCAAGCGCTAATGACCCTCATTGTGGCTTGGCTCACCGACAATGTAAATAAAGGCTCGCTTAAAAGGTATTACTGGATTCTGTTTCTCAATCTAGTAGCTGCTTATGGTATGCTCATCACTTTCCCAATCGAAGGATATGGATTGTTTTCAATTAGCTTTTCTACCTTGTCTATCATTATTTCATACTTCTTTGCCGTCATGATTTGGAAGGATTTGAACAAGGTTGATTTCAGAACCAATAGTATATTGTGGTTTAAGGCAGGAGTGATTTTTAACGCACTATCTTCATTAGGTGCATTTTCGCTTGCTTTTATGATGGCAAAGCATATCATTCATCAAAATTGGTATTTGTCGGCAGTTTATTTCTTTCTGCATTTTCAATACAATGGATGGTTTTATTTTGTGTGTATGGGTTTACTAATGGATGTATTCCGAAAAAACAACATTACAAGCAAATGGTTGGTGTGGGTGTTCTGGATATTTACCGGAGCGTGTATACCTGCTTACTTTTTATCCACCTTGTGGATGGAATTACCCATGTGGGTGTATGGTATAGTGGTTCTATCGGCCTTAGGCCAATTGGTAGGTTGGGGTATCATTGTAGCCACCGTGTTGAAACAATGGGATAAATGGAAAACGGGTGTAACTGGAATTGGTAGGTATTTAATCGTTTTGTCGGGCTTTGCGCTCAGTCTTAAACTCCTGTTGCAACTCGCATCTACCTACCCTAGCCTTGGCACCATAGCCTTTGGTTTCCACCCAGTAGTTATCGGTTATTTGCATTTGGTATTGCTGGGTGTAATCACCGTTTTTATTATTGGATATGTGGTACTAAAGCAATATCTGAAGATGAATAAATACTTAACACGAGGTATCATCATCTTTGTATCAGGCATTGTGTTCAACGAAGTATTGCTGATGATTCAAGGAGTTTCGTTTATGCAATATGTAACCTTGCCTTATGTGGATGAATTGCTTTTTGTGGCTGCAATAGTGATGTTTGTGGGAGTACTTTTTATGGTGATAAGTCAGATAAAAGTGTATTCAAAGTTGGAGACCAACTAGGCAGGGTTAAAACAGAGGCGAACAAGTTGCTTGCAAGCACTAATACATATTTTTTCAAGAATCTATGGAAATCATTTTGAGTCGAGAGAGGATTTATGCAGAAATAAATCGTTCGTTTCCGAATTGAAAGACATAGGCCGGAAGAAAAATAATTTGTGGTGTACACAATAAAATAAAACGAGGAGCGTTAATGAAATAAAAACGGAAGCGAAAAAGGCTTAAGTTACACACCAAAATAGAGTGAGATAGATGAATTAGTTTTTTACGTTTATTAATTAAGTAGTAATTATAAACCTGTAGTGGCAAGGCATGTGGAATGCTGAGCTGGTACGCTAAAAAACTAATGATATGTTACCTATACCTCAATCATCGTCTATCTGGTTGCCGAGCGGGAACCAACGAATTCAATTTAACAAAGACCTTATTGTGTATCTGGAGGCTGATAACCAATATACGCATGTGTATTATGTATTGGAAAATCAGCTGAGCGGAGTATGCGGTGAGGAGGAAGTGAAACAACTTTGTTTGCAAAGGCAAACGCTGTGTGTGGGGATGTGTAGGCTGGAGAAAAAGCTATTGCCATTTGGGTTTTGTAGGGTGCATCGGTCGTATATGGTGAATGTGGGGTATGTGATGAAATACCTTGACACGAACGGGGGACTGATTGTGTTGATTAACCAAAAAGAAATAGTGGTGACGGAGGGTTATAAAGCGGAGTTTAGGAGGATGAGTAATTGTGATTGGATATTGGGTAAGGAGGATGGGAAGATGAATTAGGCGGGTGGAATGTGAGGTGAAGGAAGTGGCTTGGCAAAGCGAAAAGGGTGTTTCGCCAAATGAAAAGGGGGATTGGCAAAAAACGCGAAATTGGAAATGAAAAGGTGGGTAATTTTGTGACGAAATAAACAAGTCGGCCTTAAACAACCTAGCGACAAGCAAGGAGAGGGACGAAAGGAAAAAACAGAATTAATAACAAAAATTAAAAAAAAAGAGTGATGACAGGTTTAAATTTGAATTGTACCATCCATTATAATAAATGGACAAAGTATGGGTTGTTGTTTACTAACAACCCGACAGCGGTGGCCTTGCGCCCGGTATTTAAAACAGAGGCCGTGAAATTTGTAGGGTATTTGAACAACGAGGTGCTGGCAGTGAACACCCGTGCAAATGCCGACTTGACTGATATAACTACTGCTAAGGTGCAGGCGAAGCAAATGGCTTCGGATGCACTGGGAATGATTACGAGCAATTGTTTGTCGTTTGCGATTTTGAAAAACTTAACAATATTGAAAGGGCAAATGAGGAACGCGACTAGCGCGAAACTGATGAAGGAAAAGGATGAAAACTTTGTGGGAAGAAGCGAGAGTTTGAATGAGGTGTTGACAGGTGTGTTGACGGATTATCCGGTGGATGCACTTGATTATTTTACGGCAGCGCAAGTGACAGATGCGATGAACTTGGTGAGTGATTTTGAAGGTAAACAAGGTGCATGGGCACTGGCAGATGCTGATGTGAATAATGCCAAGATAGAATTTGAACTTGAATGGATGCCTAAAATGGCGAGCTCGTTGATGTATTTGGAATCGTTGTTGCCAGGAACAATAACAAGTACTTACCCAACGTTTGCGAGTAGTTTTATTAGTTTGAAGAAGCTTGTGAAAACGGGTATAAAAAACCAAGGTGTGTGGCCAACGATGGTAGACTCGTTGACAGGAGCCTTGTTTGTAAAGGATGGTAAAATGGAAACGGTGAACTATACTGGAACGATGAATCAAAAGGTGATGATGACGGATAGTTTGGGCTTATTTAAACTGATGAAGTTGAAAATAGGTATTTGGAAAATACGATTTTCGGCACCTGGGTATGTGGAACAAGTGATAGAAGTGAAAATAGACCGAAGAAAGGTGTTGGTGCCAAGTATAAAATTGGTGAAGGTGGTTTAGGGCTGAATGCATGGTGCTTCAGAAAAAAATCCTGCTCAGAAATGAGTGGGATTTTTTTGTGTGAATAGGGAATAGCGAATGGGGAATAGCGAATGGGGAATAGGGAATTGGGTGTTACGAAAAAAGAATCTGTATGCGTTGCAAACGCATTTCTCGAGCGTACATATTAAAAACGAGGACGAGGGGTTGACGAGTGTTTTAGAAGAGTTCTCAACACAACCATCTCAAATTAACTAATTACCCACCCACACGATTCAACTGTAAAAGCAAAAAAAAAGCTGCCGATGAGTATCGGCAGCTTTCATATAAATGAAGAAACTTATTTAATCAACATTATCGTGCAAAAACGAATTGTTTGGTTTTATCTCCACTTTCTTATCATCTCCTTCAGTAAGTGTGTATCGCGACACCTGCGATTCGGATGAATGAGGAGTAGCATCCAAATTCACATTTCTGCGTTTGTAAGCTGGTTCGTTTTCGAGTTCAGCCAATCCATTCGGTGACTTCAATTTATGGCTCAACGCTTTCAGTTTTGCCACACGGTCTTGCGCTTTGCGCAATTGCTCATCTTGCTCTGTTTTAGCCACCATTTCCTTTTCATCATACACATTAGCTTCAATTTTTTCAACCTTGCTTGATATGATGAATGGCTCTTCTATCGACTCAATATTAGCCGTATTGGTAATTTCGAATTCAAACGGAATTTCTTTTTTCTCTTCTTGTATTTCCTCTTGTTTCTCTTCTACCACATTTTCTTTGATGTACATAAAAGGCTCAGTAACCTCTATTTCTTCTTCCTCCTCAACGGTTTCATCCATAGCCACAGGGCTAGGTGTTTGTTCTTTGATGTACGAAGTAATTTCTATTTCGTTGAAAAAACTTTCTTCTATTTCTTTGGCTTCAGCCACAGGAGCAGGAGCAACAGGGGTGGCTACTACAGGAGCTTCTTCTTTCTTCACTTCGTCATAAAGCGGAAGCACAATACGCTCAGGTGCTTTTTTCTCAATATAGATACCGGCATCTTTGTTCGAATTAAATCCAGTAGCAATGATGGTGATGTTTACTTTATCACCTAATGACATATCCACTCCGTAACCTTTGATTACTTCGGCTGTCATACCAGCAGCATCTTGTATGTAGTCGGTAATTTCGCCCAACTCATCCATCGTGATTTCGTCCTCTCCACAAGTAATGTTTACCAATACATATCGAGCACCTTTGATGTTGCTATCGTTGAGTAATGGTGATGACATAGCCTGTTCAACAGCACGCAAAGCACGTTGTTCGCCACTTGCTTGAGCAGAACCCATGATGGCCACACCACTATCTTTCATCACGGTTTTCACATCGTTGATGTCGGTGTTTATTTGCAAAGTAGTGGTGATGATGTCGGCAATTCCTTTAGCTGCTGTAGTAAGCACATCGTCAGCATGACCAAAGGCTTCGGTTACTTTTAAGTTGCCATATATTTCGCGCAATTTATCGTTGCTGATGACAAGCAATGTATCCACATTTTGTTTCAATGCTTCCATTCCTTCGTCAGCTTGAGCTTTACGCTTTTTACCTTCGAAACCAAACGGAATGGTAACAATACCAACGGTAAGTATTCCCATTTCTTTGGCCGCTTGAGCAATAACAGGAGCAGCACCTGTGCCAGTACCTCCACCCAAACCAGCAGTGATGAAAAGCATTTCGGTGTTGGTGCCTAGAATATTTTTTATATCCTCAATGGTTTCGATGGCAGCATTGCGTCCTACTTCGGGCAATGAACCAGCACCACGACCTTTGGTAAGGGTTGCACCCAAAACTATTTTCAACGGAACAGGACTCATGTCTAAGGCTTGTTGGTCGGTATTACAAACTATAAAATCAACACCTTTGATTCCTTGTTTGTACATGTGATTAACAGCATTGCTACCGCCACCGCCTACACCAATAACTTTTATTATTGAAGAGTTGTCTTGAGGTAAATCGAATTTCATCATTTCTTTTAATTTAAAACTTTTGTTTTTTTACTTAAACGTTGAGTTGTTTTTCAACGGACTAAAATTGCTTTATTTTTCAGTTCGTAATCAATACTTGTTATTTAGTTACTAACCATCGAATGTTAATTTCAATTCACATGTTGGTTAATTTTTTGCTGAATCTTCGTCAAAAAAAGTTCTCAAACGTTCGAAGAACCCTGATGATTTGTCCTTTGAATGGCCAGTAATTTTGCCTTGTTCAGGCACTTTGTTGATTGCATTTTTCTTATTCTGTTTATCCAAAGCTTCTAGTCCCTTCATCACCAAACCTACTGAAGTTGCAAACAATGGACTTGTAACTGCTTCGCTTCCTTTTGCAAGGTGTTCGTTCGGATAACCAATGCGGGTATCCATACCTGTGATGTATTCGACCAATTGAGGAACATGCTTTAATTGAGCACCACCACCAGTTACCACAATGCCTGCAATTAGTTTCTTCTCGTAACCAGAATTTTTTATTTCGTAATATACATGTTCAATAATCTCTTCCATACGTGCCTGAATGATGGACGATAAGTTACGAACAGAAATTTCTTTATGAGCACGCCCTCTTAATCCAGGAATGGAAACAATTTCGTTCTCTTGATTTTCGCTGGATAATGCTGAACCGAATTTTATTTTCAATAATTCAGCTTGGCTTTTTATGATGGTACAACCTTCTTTGATATCTTCGGTGATGATGTTTCCACCAAAAGGAATCACTGCGGTGTGGCGAATGATGCCATCTTGAAAAATAGCAATGTCAGTAGTTCCACCGCCAATATCTACAAGCACTACTCCTGCTTCTTTTTCTTCATCGCTCAATACAGCATCAGCCGAGGCAAGAGGTTCAAGCGTTAATCCAGAAACATCGAGGTGCGACTTGTTGACACATTTGTAGATGTTGCGTGCAGCAGCTATCTGCCCTGTGATGATGTGAAAATTGGCTTCCAAGCGAATGCCTGCCATGCCTATTGGATTTTTTATTCCCGACTCGTTATCGATGATGTACTCTTGAGGCACCACGTGAATAATTTCTTCACCCGGTTGCATCACCAACTTAAACATGTCGTCAATCAAAGCATCAATATCATTTTGAGAGATTTCATCCTCTGCACTCGCGCGGGTTTTAATACCTCTATGTTGATTACTCTTGATGTGTTGCCCTGCAATACCCACATTAACGACTTTAATATCAACTCCTGATTTTGCTTCGGCTTCGCTCACGGCTACCTGTATTGCTTCTACGGTTTTGTCAATATTTTGAACTACTCCGCGAGCAACACCATACGATTCGGATTTACCCATCCCTAGGATTTCGATTTTACCGAATTCGTTTCTACGGCCAACAATGGCTACAATCTTTGTGGTTCCGATGTCTAAACCAACTACAATTTCTGATGATTCCATTTTATTATTATTTTTTTGTACAAACTATTTGATTTTTAAACTTAAGATTGATGGTAGAGTACCTTCTCCAATATCCAGTGGTGTTTAATCCTTGAAGATAAAACGTCATTAACTTTTTGAATTTTTCGTCCATTGATGTGGTGTCACCAAAAATAATTTTATGGTCGCCAACCAATGGAACTAATTCCATGTCCTTTTCATTATTGACAAATATCTGCTGAATTTGAGCCTTCCAGAATTTATCATTGTTGATGTAAGTTGCCATGGCATATAATTCGTCTAGACTACTGTTTACTCTTTTAGTGCTGTCGTTACCTATATCTTGAATGGAATACATATAGCTTGTACCGTAGGATTCTGGAATGTTACCATTGGCGACTAGTACACGTGCAGTGTAGTTATCGGAAAGAGGCATAAGTTTGCCAACATTGTCGATGTAATAACTCTCTCCTTTTGTATTAAAGA
The DNA here is from genome assembly GCA_037131555.1 of Bacteroidota bacterium. Classification (GTDB taxonomy): domain Bacteria; phylum Bacteroidota; class Bacteroidia; order 2-12-FULL-35-15; family 2-12-FULL-35-15; genus 2-12-FULL-35-15. The sequence continues at coordinate 13,734 of JBAXQU010000032.1, read as the reverse complement.
TGCGAAGCAGTGGTTTGCGTTGTTTTACGTTCACTTTGAGTTGCCCATCAATGGTTAGATACACTTCGGCTTTGGCTATATCGGCATGGCTATCTAAAGCTCTTTCGATATTAGGAGTGTTCACCATAAATTCTTGCTCGCCTATGACGGGATGTCCACTTTCGGTTATCAACTTTTCGACCGCTATCTTATCCAAAAAATAGACATCGTCATCTTGATTTATTTTGACATCAATACTTTTGCATAGCATAAAACTTTGTTCATTGTTTACAAAACCCATGAGCATCAAAAGGCCCGAAACTAGAACCACCCAAAGTGAAATAAAAAGTATTTTCTTTAACTTTTTCATTATTTCGATTCAAGTTTTTTCATTAATGCAATTCTGATAGGGTCAACAAACATATCGATGTCGCCAGCTCCTAAAGTGAGCAACACTTCCAAATTTCGCTTTCCGAGTTCTTCTATCAAATCATCTTTTTGGATTATACACTTGTTCAACGATTTCATTTTACTTAAAAGTAAATTTGAATCGATGCCTTCGATGGGTAATTCGCGCGCAGGATAAATCTCCATCAAGATACATTCGTCAAGCAAATCGAGGCTTCTTGCAAAATTATCAGCAAAATCGCGAGTACGAGTGAACAAATGAGGTTGAAATATTCCAGTAATCTTTTTCCCTGGATACATTTCTTTCACTGAATTGATGGCCGCTTTCAGTTCTTCTGGATGATGTGCATAATCATCTATGTAAACGAGGTCAGTTGTTTTTATCTGATAATCGAATCTACGTTTAACTCCACCAAATGATATTAATGCTTCGCGAATCTTTTCCTCAGGAACACCCATTTCGATGGCCACAGCGACAGCAGCAATGGAATTCTCGACATTGTGCATTCCTGGTAAACCGATTGTTAATTGCGAGAAGACGTTTGTTGGTGTAACAATGTCGTATTGATAAACACCATCTTTTATTATAATGTTCTGTGCAAAATAATCAGAAGAATCATCATTAATAGAATAGGTAATTGGTTTGCTATTACCTGCTATCTTATCAACAATACTTGTCTTCAAAATTAATTTCGATTTCACTTGACGAGCAAACAAGGAATACGACTCGTGCATGTATTTCTCATCACCGTATATGTCTAGATGGTCAGCATCAACAGAAGTAATGACACCTATCTCGGTATGCAGCGTTAAGAAGGAACGATCGTATTCATCAGCTTCTACAACCACCAAATTATTATGAGACAAACTTGAACTCAGAAGAAGATTGGTTGAATAATTTTGTGAAATTCCTCCAAGAAACGCTGAAGGATCGAGGTTGGCTGTTTTAAGAATATGTGCAATGAGTGTGGATGTTGTTGTTTTGCCATGAGTACCAGCAACCGCTACTGTATTTGTGTTTTTAGTTATCATTCCAAGTACTTCGGCTCTCTTTTTTAAGACAAAACCATTTTCTTTGAAATAAATGTATTCGCTATGATCCTTTGGAACTGCTGGTGTATATACGATCAAAATATTTTCGATGGCATAGGGAAGTTGTTTAATGGATTCCGGAATTAAACGAATAGCGTCATGAAAATGAATGTCTATTCCCTCAGCAATCAATTCGTCTGTTAGCTTAGTAGGAGTTTTATCGTATCCACTTACCATTTTTCCCATAGCATTAAAGTATCGAGCAAGAGCACTCATTCCTATACCTCCTATTCCTAAGAAATAAACTTGAGTGATTTTTGAAAAGTTCAACTCTTCCATTTTACTTTCTACTATTAATTAAGGCTATGATTTCATTGGCAATGACGGCTGCAGAATCTTGGAGCGCTAATCGGCCAATGTTAGCGGCCAATTTGTCACACTGTTCCTTATCATTTATTAACTCCATTGTAACGCTGCACAGGCTTGCCCTCGCATCAATATCCTTAATAATAAGGGCTGCATTATAAGTTACCAAAGCCATAGCATTTTTTGTTTGATGGTCTTCAGCCACATTAGGTGATGGAATTAAAATGCAAGGCTTTTTGACCAAACATAATTCAGATATAGAAATGGCACCTGCTCTAGAAACAACCAAATCAGCGACAGCATAAGCTAAGTCCATTTTATGAATAAAATCGAATACTTTAATACCTTCATTCGAGTAATTAAGAGTGGCATTGGTTGCCGTTTCGAAAAAAGCTTTCCCAGTTTGCCAAATCAATTGAACATTGTTTTTAGCAAATGTATCGATGCAATTTAGGATACTTTCATTAATTGTTCGCGCACCCAAACTACCACCAATGACCAAAATTACTTTCTTGTCTCCGCTGATACCGAAATATTCAAGGCCACGTTCTCGCTTTCCTTGCAAGTTCTGAATATCTTGGCGAACAGGGTTTCCTGTAAGCAATAGTTTCTGTTTAGGAAAATACTTTTCCATGCCATTATAAGCGACACATATTCTATCTACTTTTTTTGATAAAATTTTATTGGTTATACCAGGGTAAGAATTTTGTTCTTGAATCAATGTAACTGCGCCACATTTTGCTGCAACTTGTAACATAGGACCGCTTGCAAAACCACCAGTGCCGATAACAGCATCAGGCTTAAATGTTTTAAAAATTGTTTTCGCTTTCTTCAAACTACTTAAGACCTTGAATGGGAATGCTAAGTTAGAAGGCGTTAATTTTCGTTGAAATCCGCTAATCCATAAGCCTTCTATTTTGAAACCAGCGGCTGGTACTTTTTCCATTTCCATTTTTCCTTCGGCACCTACGAACAAGAACTCTGTATCAGGTCGAAGTGCGTTTATAGCATTAGCTATGGCTATAGCAGGGAAGATGTGTCCTCCTGTACCACCACCACTCAATATAATTCTATATGGCTTCAACACTTTCATTAATTTGTTCAGGGGATTCAACGTCTTTACTTACACTCAAAATTATTCCGATAGCAATACTTGTAAACCAAATTGATGTGCCTCCCATACTCACCAAGGGTAATGGTTGCCCGGTGACAGGAAATAAATTTACTGCTACAGCCATATTAATCATTGCTTGAAACACCAAACTAAATGTTAGCCCCACTGCGAGTAAACTGCCAAAAGTTCGCTCGCTCTTATTAGCAATACGGATACCTCGAAACAATAAAACAATATATAGAAAGACAATAATGATAGCCGCTATTAAACCCCATTCTTCGATGACTATGGCAAAGATAAAATCGGAAGCTGCTTGAGGAAGAAAATTTCGCTGCATACTATTGCCCGGACCTTTTCCAACAATGCCTCCAGTGGCGATGGCTATTTTTGCTTGTTCTGCTTGAAAATTACTTTGGCTATCACCATTCTTAAAATTCTCAATTCTTGCTTTCCACGTTTCGCCACGCTTGATAATATTTGGGAAATTAAAAATCAACAAGATTAGCAATGCTCCAAACACAAGTCCTGACCCAATTAATATTAATAGATGTTTTGTATTGATTCTACCAACGAACATCAGTACCATGCAAGTAAGAAACAACAAGGCTGCTGTAGAAAAATTAGCAGGCAATATCAATGCACAAACAATAGCGATTGGGAATACAACTGGCAAAAATGCCTTCTTAAAATCTTTTATCACATCTTGTTTTAGTGAAAGCATTCTTGCCACATAGGCTATTAAAGCCAACTTTGCAAAATCAGAGGTTTGGAAGGTGAGTGAAGTACCTGGTATTGCCAACCATCTGCTCGCTTCGCCTGCACTTACCCCTTTCACTAAAGTGTAAAATAATAATGGCATAGACACAAGAAACGCGATTTGAGAAATTCGAGAAAAGTAAGTGTATTTCACTTTGTGAATTAAGTACATTATAAACAATCCTGAACCAACAATAAAAATATGTTTGACAAGGTAAGAGCTCGTATCGCCTCCTTTATAACGATAGGCTAAAGCCACAACGGAACTATAAACGACTAAAATAGATAAAAGAGAAAGTAGGACAACTACTGTCCAGATGACTTTATCCCCTTTTATATACTTTAAAAATCTCATTTTTTTGTTTTTGAATGATAGAATCTAAAGAGCTCTCACAGCTTGTTTAAATTGAGTTCCTCTGTCTTCATAATTCTCAAACAAATCAAAACTAGAACATGCTGGAGACAACAATACAGTATCCCCTTTTTTTCCAACCTTATAAGCTTGAGCCACGGCCTCTGTTGCTGACTTAGCTTCTAGAATGGTTTCAACAATCCCTCCAAAAGCTTTGATGATTTTTTTGTTATCAGCACCTAAACAAATGATTGCTTTCACTTTTTCATTCACAAGGTCTTTTAACATTGAATAGTCGTTTCCTTTGTCAACACCACCAAGAATAAGAATCACAGGGTTTTCCATGCTTTCAAGAGCGTACCAAGTAGAATTAATATTTGTGGCTTTTGAATCATTTATGAACTCTATACCATGTACATTGCCAACAAATTCTAATCGATGATCGATATTATGAAAATCGGAAAGACTCTCGCGTATTGTTTCTTTTCTTAAGTCGACCAACTTTCCTGCTATACCTGCAGCCATTGAATTGTAGATGTTGTGCTTACCTTGTAGGGCTAGTTCTTGTATTGTCATAGATAAAGGATTATTGTTATTTGTATTTATAATTATTTGTTTGTTTTCGTTTAAAAATGCGCCTAATTCAATTTCTTGCATTATTGAAAAAGGATATTGTGTTGCCTTTATATTTTTAGCATCAATCATATTCTTTGTTACTGGGTCATCTATGCAATAGATAAATGCATCGTCTTTTGTCTGGTTTTGTGCAATTCTAAATTTTGAATCAGCATATTTTTCCAGTTTAAAATCGTACCGATCTAAATGATCGGGAGTAATATTGAGCAGAATGGCAATGTCTGCTTTAAACTCAAACATTCCGTCTAATTGAAAACTACTCAACTCGATGATATAATAGTCAAAATCGTTTTCAGCTACCTGCATCGCAAAACTCTGTCCCACGTTACCCGCTAATCCCACATTCAAACCTGCTTTTTTGAACATGTGATAGGTAAGTAATGTTGTCGTTGTTTTACCGTTGCTACCTGTAATACAAATCTTCTTCGCCTTGGTATATCTTGATGCGAATTCAATTTCAGATATCACGCTTACCCCCTTTTGTCTCAGTAGCTCAATCAACTTTGAATTTTCAGGAATACCTGGACTCTTTACAACCTCGGCTGCATTCAATATCAAATCCTCTGTGTGTTTCTCTTCCTCCCAGCTTATTTTATACTTTAAAAGAACATCTTTATATTTCCCTTTCAGTTTTGCTTTGTCGGAAAGAAAAACATCGTAACCATTCTTTTGTGCAAGAACAGCAGATCCTACTCCACTCACTCCTCCACCAAGTATAACAAGGCGTTTCATATTATCTCAATTTCAAGGTTACTATTGTAAGTGCTGCTAACATGATTCCAATAATCAGAAATCGAAAAACTATTTTAGATTCATGCATTCCTAATTTTTGATAATGATGATGTAGTGGAGCCATTTTGAACAAACGGTTTTCACGAGCATACTCAATTCCAAACTTTTTTTTCATTCGTTTGAAATATGCGACCTGCATCATAACTGATAAATTCTCTACTAAAAAAACTCCACATAGAATGGGGATTAATAACTCCTTGCGTATTGCAATTGCAAAAACAGCAATGATTCCCCCAAGTGCCAAACTACCCGTGTCACCCATAAAAACTTGGGCAGGAAAAGAATTGTACCATAAGAATCCGACACAAGCACCCACAAACGCTGAAATAAATACAACGAGTTCTCCAGCATTGGGAATGTACATAATATTTAGATAATCAGCAAAAACAGTATTACCCGATACGTATGCAAGGATGCCTAATACAACTCCAATAATAGCTGAAGTACCGGTAGCTAAGCCATCGATACCATCAGTAATATTTGCACCATTTGAAACAGCTGTGATGATTACAATCACAATAGGAATAAAAATTAACCAAGCCCATTTTTTATATCCAGAACCAAGAAAAGCTAGTAAAGAGGAATAGTCGAATTCATTATTCTTGACAAATGGAATGGTTGTTTTCATTGATTTAGTTTCAACCTTAGAATAAACCGGCATTTGAGGTGTATTACCTGTACCATACATCTCGTCAATAGAGTATGCACTTTGACCATTAGAATAAATTTTTTCTTTCACTACAACATGGTTGTTGCTATAAAGGACAATTCCAACTATCAATCCAATGCCTACCTGCCCAAGGACTTTAAATTTTCCTTGTAAGCCTTTTTTATCCTTTTTGAAAACTTTTATGTAATCATCAATAAAGCCGATTATACCAAGCCAAACGGTCGTTATTAAAATCAGAACTATATAAACATTATCAAGTCTTGCGAATAAGAGCGAAGGAATAAGTATTGCAGAAAGAATAATAAGTCCACCCATTGTTGGAGTTCCTTTTTTTTCCAATTGCCCTTGCAATCCTAAATCTCGAACAATTTCGCCAACTTGTTTACGATGTAATAAATTAATGATCCGTTTCCCGAACACCATCGAAATCAATAACGAAATAATGAGAGCCATTGCCGCACGAAAAGAAATGTAATGAAATACTCCGGCCCCAGGGAAGTCGAGTTTTTTATGTAAATAATCAAATAGGTAGTAGAACATTATTTATCAAATAAATTTAAATTTTCTTGCAATACTTTCAAATCATCAAATGGAAATTTCACTCCGTTTATCTCTTGAAATTTTTCATGCCCTTTTCCTGCTATGAGTACAATATCTCCTTGTTTAGCAAAGGAACATGCAGTCTTAATTGCCTCGCTTCTATCAGCAATGGAAATCGTTTTTCTGTAATTCACTGCATCGACACCTTTCTGCATTTCTTTAATGATTTGCTCAGGAACTTCAGACCTAGGGTTATCGGAAGTTAGAATTACTTTATCGCTAAGATCACACGCTATTTTAGCCATCAATGGCCTTTTAGTAACATCTCTATCACCTCCGCAACCAACAACAGTTATTACTTTTTCATTACCTGTTCGTATATCTCCTATCGTCTTCAAAACATTAATTAAAGCATCAGGAGTATGAGCATAATCTACGATCCCAACAATACCTCCATCGGTTCTTATGTATTGAAATCTACCTTCTACCGCACCAAGCAAACTCAATGTAGTCAGAACATTGGTTTTATCTTCTTTCAACAACAAGGCAGTGGCATAAACAGCTAGAAGATTATAGGCATTAAAACTTCCGATTAACTTTGTCCAAACTTCTTGGTTGTCTATGTTTAAATGTAATCCAGAAAATTGGTTTTCCACCACTTTACATTTATAGTCAGCAAGCCCACGAAGAGAATATGATTTTTTTGTTGCTTTGGTATTTTGCAGCATCAACATTCCATTTTTATCATCTTTGTTTGTTAATGCAAAAGCTCCGTTTGGCAAGGAATCGAAAAAGTCTTTTTTTGCTTTGATGTACTCTTCAAATGTTTTATGATAATCTAAATGATCGTGAGTTATATTTGTGAACACTGCGCCTACAAATGAAATTCCAGCTATTCGATTTTGCACTATTGCATGAGAACTAACTTCCATGAAACAGTGTGTACAGCCCTTCCTTATCATCTCATTTAATAATGCGTTTAACTCAATCGCATCAGGAGTGGTATGAGTTGAAGCAAGTTCTTCATTGTTAATCTGATTTTTCACAGTAGAAAGCAAACCTACTTTGTAATTAAGTTTTTTGAACAAATTGAATAATAATGTTGCTGTGGTAGTTTTACCATTTGTTCCTGTGACACCAACCAATTTAATTTTTTCGGAAGGGTTGTCGTAAAAGTTGCTCGAAATAATCCCAAGAGCCAAACTTGAATCTTTTACCTTAACGTAGGTAATATTATTGTTTATTACCATCGGAAATTCTTCGCAAACAACGGCAATAGCACCACTCGAAATTGTATCATTAATGTATTTATGGCCATCATTTAAGGTGCCTCTCGTGGCAATAAATAAATAGTCCTTTTGAATCTTTCGAGAGTCGAAATGAATTGAGCTTATAGCCACATTGGTTGAGCCAACGACTTCTATCAAGCCCACCCTATACAATATGTCTTTTAATAACTTCATTCTTTGTATTTAATATTTATCTCAATAAATCTAGAGTCTACCTTTTAATGTTTTAATTCTTTATAACAGAAACATATCTATCCATTACCTTTCTTCATTACTGACTTCTTAGTTTGTTTTTCACGAACAACACTTTCCAATTTTTTTAATAGTTGGCCATTTGTTGGTGACTGTAAAGATTCTTGCTGCCCTAACTCTAAAACGATTTCATCACCCTTTTTAAATGCAGTTCCTTCTTCCATTGATTGTTTTGTGATTGCACCACTACCCATTACTTTGACACGCAGACCATTATTGTTTTCTAAAAGATACAATACATCTTTACAAGTCATCCCAACCATATTTGGAACAATTCCCTTTTTAAGAGTTCCTTCTATATCCTTTGTTTGAAGTGAAACTTGCAGGGAATCTCGATTCGTTGCAAAAACCCACTCAGCCTTTGAATCAGAACTAGTTTGTTTTACATTTAGCGCAGAAAAAATATTATTCAAGTCTGTTTGACATCCTGTTTTGATTGACGGAGAATTTAAATTAGTTTTTGAAGTAATTGAATTTATTTCTTTGTGAATTTCTAAACTTGTTGAATACACTTTATCAGCCACGTCTTTGAATACTGGACCTGCTACTGCAGCACCATAATAAGCATCACCACTCGGGGCGCTTATCACTACAATGCAAGAATATTTAGGATTGTCGGCTGGAAAGTAACCAACAAAGGACGCTTGATACGTTTGCTTTCCGTTCACTACACCTAATTGGGCAGTGCCCGTTTTCCCGGCAACCTGGTAACAAGAACCTTTAATTCCCCTTCCTGTTCCGTTAAGGACAACTCCCTCCATCATTTTTCTTGCTTTATCAACGGTGGATTTTGAACAAATCGAAGGATTAATAATTTCTGGTTGAAAAGTTTTTACCACTTTTCCTCTGTTTCGTATTTCTTTCACGAAAACAGGTCTCATCATGACACCATTGTTTACAACCGCGCTATAGAAATTGAGAATCTGAAGTGGTGTTATTCTTGATTCATAACCATAACTTATCCAAGGCAAAGAAATTTGAGACCAACTTTTATCCTTTGTGTTTTTAATATATGGGATAGCTTCTCCTGGAATACTAATGTTTAATGGTGAATTCAAACCCATCTTATATAATCTATCGATGTATTTTTGGGGAGTTTTTGAGTAATAACGGGTTATAATCTTCGTTACTCCGACATTTGAGGATTGTTCAAACACTTCTTGTACAGTTATTTTGCTTTTTTCAGGGTGATGAGAATCTGAAACTTTTGCATCGCTGTAAATGCAGGTACCATCACCAATGTCAACCATTTCGTTCAAATCAAGATTAAAATCTTCCATTACTGCTACAAGAGATGGCAATTTAAAGGTTGAACCTGGTACGGTAGCTACTCCCACGGCATAATTCAAATTTTCAAGATATAACGAGGTGTCCTTATTATTACGCTTAAGGTTTGCAATGGCTTTCACCTCACCTGTTTTAATTTCCATTAACACTAAACAACCATGATCCGCTCCGTGCTTTTTCAAACAATTCATTAATGAATTTTCTGCAACATCTTGTACGTTAATATCTATTGTAGAAACAATGTCATCCCCGTCCTCTGGATCGACCTCATTGTCATCATTAATTGGTCGCCACACGTTTCCTGCAATTTTTTGCATTAAACGATGCCCTCTCTTACCCTGCAATGTACTATCAAATGCAACTTCCAATCCGTATGATTTACCGGTGAAATTTTCATTCAATTTACCGATAGTTCTAGCCGCTAGAAATTGAAAAGGACGTTCTCGTACATTAGTTTGTAAGTAAACGAATCCTCCACGATTTTTCCCTCGTCTTAGTAAAGGAAATTTTTTCATGACTTGGAGATCAGAATAAGAAACATCACGTTTTAAAACAATCCACCTATCTCCGTCTTTTCGGCATTTAGTTAAAATTTTTTTATATTCTTTTTGTGATTTATCTTTAAATAATTGCGATAATTTAATTGATAAAGAATCAACATTATCGTAAAACACTTCATCGGTTAATGCTTCAGTATTAACATCCATACCTGTTTCAAAATAAGGAAGAGAAGTTGCTAACAAACTACCATTTGCATCATAAATATTACCGCGTACTGCTTGAATATCAAAAAACTTTGTTGAAAAACTTTGAGCCTGAGATCTCCATTTATCTCCTTCCTTAAACTGAATAATAAATATCCTTGATACGATAGCAATGCCAAACAAGCATATAACAAAGTATATGAGGTAAACACGCCAAAGTATATCCTTTTTATTTTCCAATTTCTCAATCCTTTTTTAAATCTGAGACGACCTCTCTGATAACAATTTTCTTTGGTGGCACAACCGATTCCTTTATACCTGACTGTTGTTTTGCCAATGATCGAGCTACTTCTGTTTGTTTGCTTTTTATTACTAAGGAATCTTTCACTACGATGTATTGTGTTCTTAATTCCTTAATTTCACTTACCAGTCGATTAACTTTTCTCACTTGATCATCCGCATAATAACCGTTGGCGATATAGCAAACAGATAGCAATGACAGAAAAAAAACAAAAGGCAAATTTTTTAATGAGCTTTCGCGTGAAAGGAAACTACCACTTACCACATTTGCAACTGAGCGAACAACTTTATTCTCTTTACCTTGCACAACTGGTTCTGATTGAGTTTCGTTACTTTTATTGTCTTTGAATTTATTCACTATAATTAAACTTTCTCGGCTATCCTTAACTTTGCACTTCTTGCACGACTATTCGTTGCATTTTCTTCCTCACTCGGGACAATCGGTTTTCGAGAAACCTGAATGAAAGGTGAAATTTTATTACCGTAAAAATCCTTTTCTATTTCACCTTCAAACTTCCCGCTTCTCATAATATTCTTAACCAATCTATCTTCTAAAGAGTGATAGGATATTACCACCAATCGCCCTCCAGGCTTTAACACATCAATACTTTGAATCAACAACTCCTCTAAAGAATCCATTTCCTTATTTACCTCAATTCTTAAGGCTTGAAATATCTGTGCTAAAAATTGATTTTCTTTCCCTCGTTTTAAACACTTTGAAACCGCAAACTTTAACTCATTGACTGTGTTTATATGCTGAACTTTACGTGCCTCAACTAATATATGTGCCAACTTACCAGGATTATCAACTTCACCATAATCCTTAAAAACTCTTTTCAATTCTCCTTCAGTATAATTATTGATTATATCAGACGCCTTAAAATTGGATTTTGTGTCCATTCTCATATCCAATTTGGCATCAAACCTTGTTGAAAACCCTCTTTCGGGAACATCAAACTGATGAGAAGACACCCCTAAGTCGGCTAACAGCCCATCGATTGGTAACGCATTATACATTTTAAGAAAGTTCTTTAAATACTTAAAATTTTGCTTTATTAATAAAAACCTCTCATCCAATATCATATTTGTAGAAGCATCTTCATCCTGATCAAAAGCGTACAACCTCCCCGTTGTTAAATGTTTGAGAATCTCCTTTGAATGTCCTCCTCCACCAAAAGTGACATCAACATATGTCCCTTCTGGATTTATTTTCAAACCATCTAGACTCTCCTTTAACAGAACAGGGTTGTGATACATCATTTACTATCAACGTCTAATACAATACCACCCATAACATCTTCAGCTAATTTTTCAAAATCCGTTGAACCACTATTAATAAATTTCTCATACATCTTTCTATCCCAAATTTCAATTCTGTCACCAGCTGCCGCCATAACTATATTTTTAGTTATTTTTGAAAAGGACATCATCTCCTTTGAAATCAACAATCTCCCTGATGCGTCCAAATCTATTGCCACTACGCCATAATTGAACATTCTTATAAACTCAACATTCTTCTTGCTAAACCTATTCAATTTATTTACTTGCTTAACCATTTGGTTCCATGTCGCAATCGGATATAATTCAAGAGACTTACTGAAAATACTTCGTTTCATGACAAATCCGCTCGCCAACTCTTCAACAAGCTGTTTTTTGAATGCAATAGGTAGCATCACCCTGCCTTTTGCATCTGCACTACACTCATAAACTCCAAACAAACTATCCATTCTCGTTTTTTAATCGGTGTAAAAATAAATATAAAATTCCCACTTTTTACCACATTTTACCACTTTGTTGAAAACTTTTACTTTCCTCAACCAAATTTCACTATTAAGCATTCGCTAAAATGCCCTATTTTGTGATGTTTGTTGCGTTTTTTACAAGAACATTAAAAAGCTGTTCGAAATCAAATTGTTGATATTAGGAAGGAGTAAATTACATTTTGAAGAAAAAGCCAGACAATTATTAATAATTTCGCATTTCAATCGAAAAATGAAGGATGCAATAACCGATATTAACGCAATTACTTTTTATGCTTAAAGAATTAAAATTTAATATTAATCCTAACTATACCAACATTCACATTCGTGAGTTAAACAAGCATTTTGACCCAGTTATGATACTTGATTCCAATTCGGAATTCAATAGCAAAGTCCAAACAACATATTCTAAACTTATTGCACTCGGAACACATCAGGAATTTAGAATAACCAAAACTTTGAATATGTTTTCTGAACTGCAGGAGTTTTATGACAATCGAAATGGCTGGTTATTCGGATATTTCACATACGATTTTAAAAATAGAATAGAGAAACTTAGTTCGAATAATCTTAACATGATTTACTTTCCTGAACTAAAACTTTTTTCTCCTGAAATAGTTATTCAAATAATAGGAAGTTCATTAATTCTTTTTTTTGATAACGACCTTATTACTCAATCGAAAGTCATACAAGTTTACAAAATGTTGTTCGCGACAACAGAAAAGGATAATATTTCTTTTTCTCCAGCGATTGAATTGCAAAATAAAATAACCCGAGAGGAATATATAAACTCAGTAATCCAATTAAAACAACATATACAAAATGGAGATATTTATGAGATCAACTTTTGTCATGAATTTTTTGCAAAAAATGCAGAAATTGATACCGTTAATACATTTACGAGACTTAATGAAATTTCTCATGCACCTTTTTCTGCATACTGTAAATTCCACAATCATTATTTACTTTGCGCAAGTCCGGAAAGATTTATGCAACGAGTCGGAAATAGGCTTATTTCTCAACCAATCAAAGGAACTAAAAAGCGCTCGCAAAATCAAACCGAAGATTTACAACTTAAGGAGAAATTAAGAAATGACGAAAAGGAAAGAATTGAAAACATTATGATTGTTGATTTGGTTCGAAATGACTTATCAAAAATTGCGAAAAAGGAATCTGTGAATGTGGATGAACTGTGCGAGATATATAGCTACAAGCAAGTACATCAAATGATTTCAACAATAAGTTGTGAAATAGAAGATAAATACAATTTTGTGGACATTATTAAAAGCATGTTTCCGATGGGTTCTATGACTGGGTCGCCAAAGGTAAGTGCTATGAAATTAATAGAAAACTATGAAAGCAGTTTACGAGGTTTGTATTCTGGAACTATTGGATATGTCAACCCGGAAGGAGATTTTGATTTTAATGTTATAATTAGAAGTATATTATATAACCAAGAAAACAAGAATTTATCATTCATGGTTTAATCTGAGATTA
>JBAXQU010000031.1:0-30096 GCA_037131555.1 Bacteroidota bacterium | reverse complement strand
TACAAAGAGTGATGAACTGACTAACTGCACCTGATTGAAGTGGAAATCCTTTTTCGTTGACCTTTTCGGGCAAAGAAAAAGATTGAAACGGAAAGCGGGAGGAAAGGAAACGAAGAGTGATGAACTGTCTGCCCTAAATTAGTTGTTGGTTGTTAGTTGTTGGTTGTTTGAAAAATTGCCTACTGCAAAATTGAGCAATTGAACATTTGCCTACTGCAAAATTGTAAAATTGCACAATTGGCTACTTATTTCTTCACCAGCGTAAGCGCTACCGATGCTCTTCTGTCTTTTTCTTTCATTATCAATCCTAACTCACGTCCGGTTTGTCCTTTCACCGAAGTGTTTTCTTGAGCTCTGCGGATAAGGTAAGGCATCACTTCTTTGATAGGGCCATAAGGCACATATTTCGAAACATTGTAACCGGCCTCTGCCAGGTTGTAACTTATATGGTCGCTCATGCCAAGCAATTGCGAGAAATAAATATTTTTGTTTTGAGCTTTTATTCCTTTCTTTTCCATCATTTGCACCAAAGCAAGCGATGAATCTTCGTTATGCGTTCCGGCACAAATGGCAATGCGGTCGATATGGTCGACACAAAACGACATGGCCTCATCATAATCTTTATCGGTATCGGCTTTGGTATCGTGTATGGGCGATGGATAGCCTTTCTCCACAGCACGTGCACGTTCTTTTTCCATGTACGCACCACGCACTAGTTTGGCTCCTATGTAATAATTTCCTTTCAAGGCATTGTCGAACGAAGCTTTTAAATAAGCCAATCTGTCTTTACGGTAAAGTTGATAAGTATTATAAATCAAAGGCTTTTCGGTGTTGTACATCGCCATCATTTCGTTTGCCAAATCGTCTATCGCGTCCTGAATCCAGCTATGTTCGGCATCAATAAACATGGGCACATTTTTTTCGTAAGCCGATTTGCAAATAGCCGCCACACGGTTTCTTACGCGTGCAAATTCTTTTTGTTCTTCTTCTGTCAATGTTTCTTTGGCCGACACTTTTTCGAGCAAAGCCATGCGTGCAAGCCCTGTAACTTTAAACACACAAAACGGAATGTTGGTATCAGCCTTTGCTCTCTCCACATTGGCAAGGGTTTCGGTGGTGCATCGGTCGAGGTCTTCTTCGGCTTCTTTGCCTTCCACCGAATAATCCAGTATGGTGCCTATGTTGTGTTTACTAAGGTCGATCACCGTTTTGTCGCACTCTTTGATGTCTTCTCCTCCGCAAAACTGCTTGAACACGGTGGCTTTAATAATGCGTTTGATGGGCAAGTTGAGTTTAAGCGCAAAGGTAGTAAGCCCTTTGCCCATGCTCACAAACCAGTTGTACGAAATAAATTTGAAAAGCCAGTACGAACGAAATAAATCTTTATCTGTTTTCCCCGAAAACGAAACTTTGGTATTGTTAAATGACAGCATTGTATTTGAATTTAGCGACTGCAAATATACTAAAAAACCACCTATCGATTTTTAGGTTCTACTGATTCTAATCATATCCGATCCGTGCTAGGTGCTGGTTCCCATTTTATTTGCATCGTTGCCTAATGGGATAAGCAAAAATCCTTACATTTGCTTTGCAATAACAATGGTATGAAAGAAATTAAGGCAAAAGATTATTCCATTTTTGTATCCACCACCATCTCGAAAGACATCGTTCGCTTTCTGAAAGCCAATAAAAAAGGGTATTCTAAGCTCTTCATCCTTGTTGATGAAAATTCGCTTCAGCATTGTTATCCTCAGTTGGTATCCACCGTACCTCAGTTCGAAAGTGCCGAAATCATAGAGATTGAAAGTGGCGAAGAAAACAAAACCATAGAAGTTTGTATTCAATTGTGGGAAGCTTTAAGCGAAATGAAAGCCGATAGAAAGGCCTTGTTCATTAACCTTGGAGGAGGGGTGATAAGTGATTTGGGAGGATTTGTAGCCTCTTCGTTCAAACGAGGAATTGATTTTATCAACGTCCCTACCACATTGCTTGCTCAGGTTGATGCTTCGATAGGCGGTAAGGTGGGTGTCGATTTGAATCATTTGAAAAATCAAATTGGGGTGTTTAATAATCCAAAGGCTGTTTTTGTAAACAGCGATTTTATCAACACCTTGCACATACGTCATGTGCTTTCGGGCTTTGCCGAAATCATTAAACATGCCTTGATTGCCGATAAAGCATATTGGCAACTTATTACCGCTTCCGATTTTTCCGACCCCGATTATTTAAATAGTCTCATTGCTACTTCTATCCACATCAAAAACCAAATAGTGCTGGACGACCCGAACGAAAAAAATACCAGAAAGAGGTTGAACTTTGGGCATACCATTGGTCACGCTATCGAAACGTTTTCGCTCGAATCGCAAAGTCAAAAGCACTTGTTACATGGCGAAGCGGTGGCCATAGGCCTCATTTGCGAGTCGTATTTGTCGCATAAAGTGGGTAAATTGTCAAAAGAAGAACTAGCCGAAATAACACAATTTATACTGACCAATTTCAAACCCGTTGTTATTGATAAACTAGATGCACATCGATTGATAGAGCTGATGATGCACGATAAGAAAAATGAAAAAGGCGAAATTAATTTTTCGTTGATATCGTCTATAGGCAAGTGCGAAATCAATAAAAAAGCGAGCTCGGATATGATTATCGACTCCCTTAATTATTATACCAACGAAATAAAACATTTCCGAAACGCATGACCTACAGGGTTTCACATACCAGTAAATCATTAAAAGGAAAAATAACACTTGCAGCTTCGAAAAGCGAAAGCAACCGAGCGCTTATCATTCAAGCATTATGCTCCGAGCGGTTCGAAATAACCAACCTTGCCACTGCCGAAGATACGGTGGTGATGAAACAAATTCTCGACACAAAAAGCAATAGTCCTTACCCTGAAGAACGTTTTGATGTTGGTGGGGCAGGCACCACCATGCGATTCCTCACCGCTTATTTTGCAACACAACCGGGCGTATTTACATTAACCGGAAACGAGCGAATGAAACAACGTCCGATTGGTATCCTCGTAAACGCCCTGCGCGAACTAGGCGCAGAGATTGAGTATTTGGAGGAAGAAGGTTTTCCACCCTTAAAAATTACTGGCAAACAACTGATGGGAGGTGAGATAGAAATAGATGGCAATGTGAGTAGTCAGTTTGTTTCGGCCTTGTTGTTAATAGCTCCTCAGTTGCACAAAGGACTCACCATTCGATTTAAAGGAGAAGTAGTTTCGCGACCTTACATCGACATGACCTTAAAAATGATGCAGGAGTTTAGGGTTTATGGTCTTTGGCACGATGATTCCATTTCGGTGAGTAGCCAACAGTATCATAAAAAGTCGGACGATGGATATACCTATCAAGTAGAAGGCGATTGGAGTTCGGCTTCGTATTGGTATGCCATTGCGGCCTTGGCAAGCGATGCCGACTTTGAAATTTCGGGATTGAAACATCCGAGTTTACAAGGAGATGCCATTGTAGCCGATATCTTTTCGATGCTTGGAATAAAAACAACTTATCTGGACGATGGAATACAGCTGACCAAGATAAAGTCGCATCCCGAACACCTCGGTTTCGATTTCTCCGACTGTCCAGATTTAGTACAAACCATTTCCGTGGTGATAGCCGCTAAACGAATGTCGGCACATTTCACAGGATTGCGTACACTCAAGATTAAAGAAACCGACCGAATACTTGCCTTGCAAAACGAACTCTCCAAAATGGGGGTGATAGTGAAAATAGAAAACGATGATTCCATCTCCATTAGTTCATCCCCTTCACTTCATCCTCCCGAGTGCATTGCCACCTATGACGACCATCGCATGGTAATGGCATTCTCGGCTTTGGCCATGATTTTCGAATCCATCTTGATTGAGAATCCGAAAGCAGTGGTTAAATCATATCGAAATTTTTGGGACGATATGAAGGCACAAGGTTTCGATATTTCTCAGGAAGTATTGTGTTAAAGTTTACTTTCTCATTTCTTGCTTTCTTTTTCCAAACATTTATTATCTTTGGCTAAACTTTAAACTAAAAAAAACTATGCATCTAAATTTTATGATTATTATCATCGCAGCACTCGTGCCGATGATTGTAGGGTTTATCTGGTACAACCCTAAAACACTTGGCAATGCCTGGATGAAGGCTGCCGATGTGAGTCCAGAAAAAATGAAAGGAGCAAATATGGCGGTCATATTTGGCGTATCTCTCTTGTTGAGTTTCTTGCTCGCAATGGAACTACAATTTCTTGTTATTCATCAGTTCAGTGTGTACTCGATACTTGCTAATGAACCAGGAATAAAAGACCCCAATTCCGATATCAGTAAGTATCTAAGCGATTTTATGCTGAAGTATGGCAATAATTTCCGCACGTTTAAACATGGTGCTTTTCATGGAACCATTGCAGGCATAATGCTTTCGTTACCTATTATTGGTATCAATTCCTTGTTCGAACGCAAAGGCTTTAAATACATTGCTATCAATGTTGGTTTTTGGATAGTTTGTATGGCATTGATGGGCGGCTTGATTTGCGCTTACCCATAGTTTGTAAATTTATTAAATTAAAAACTCCTCAGTTGAAAGCGTTCAGCAGGGGAGTTTTTTTTTGAACATCTTCCTAATAATACTATTAAAGATTCTGTTATCGATTTGTACACTAAAACGGATTAAACCTAGAGGAAAAGAACTTGAATTAACTATGTGAATAATCATTGTTTATTATTTCATTGTTACTTAGCTTTGCGAAAATAATTTAAATTTTATAGTATGAAAAAGATAATAATTCCATCGTTGATGGTGTGTACAATGATTGTTTCGTGTGGCAGTCCAAGCACCGAAAAAACAGACAACACAGCAAATGCTAACCAACAAGCCGACAAAGATTTATTGACGAAAGCAAAAGGCATTTTCCAACCACTACCTGATCGTGCGGATAATCCAGAGAACCCAATAACCGAAGCCAAAGTAAAACTTGGTAAGTTGTTGTATTACGATACTCGATTGAGTAAGACCGGAAACAATAGTTGTAATAGTTGCCACAATCTTGCCACTTATGGAGTAGATAATGCTGCAACATCAAAAGGAGATGCCGGTAAAAATGGTGAACGAAACTCACCAACGGTGTTTAATGCTGCTTTCAACGTTGCTCAGTTTTGGGATGGCCGAGCGAAAGATGTGGAAGAACAAGCTGGAGGGCCTATTCTTAATCCAGTAGAGATGGCAATTCCTTCGAAAGAGTACCTCGAAAAGAAACTTAGAGACACAAAAGACTATGACGAAATGTTCAAGGCTGTGTTTCCTGAGGACAAACAACCAATTACCTTTAATAATATTACCAAATCAATTGCCGCTTTCGAGCGCACTTTGGTTACTCCAGCACCCTTCGATGCTTATTTGAAAGGAGATGCTACTGCCCTAAACGATGACCAAAAATTAGGACTGAGGATGTTTATAGAAACAGGTTGTACCCAATGCCACATGGGCTCGGGAGTGGGAGGCACTTTGTTCCAAAAGTTTGGTTTGTTTGCCGATTACCGCACGCTTACTAATAGTACTACTAATGATGAAGGTAAGAAAAAACAATCGAATCAAGCAGGAGACAAAGATGTGTTTAAAGCTTCTTCATTACGAAATATCGCAAAAACAGCACCTTATTTCCATGACGGCAGTGTTAGCGATTTGAATAAAGCGATTGTGATTATGGGTAAAACTCAACTCAACAAAGAATTGTCGGATGCCGAAGTGGGACCTATTGTTGCTTTCCTCAATTCACTTACAGGTACAGTGGCTGAAGATGTAAAAACACCACCAGCCACCCTGACGAAGAAATAAAAAGCCTTGGTTAGTTGACAAATAAAAGTCAGAACATAAAAAAACGCCACTTCTGAATGAAAACCAGAAGTGGCGTTTTTATTAAAGAGCTAACTATTCCTTTACAAAGCGTTTTGAAAAAATAAGTCGTTTCTAAAATGTCTGCATTCTATTCTTTTATCTCATACTTCGAATTATAATGACAACATTTGTAAAATAATACAATTTCGCATGAGTAATATATACTTATCCAACTGTTGGATATGTGGTTAAAATATCTTTTAGTATTTGTTTCGGCAATGGTTGTAGATATTGTTCCATTACCACTTCCTCCTGCCTTTGTTATAATGATTGTTCTTCAAATTAAATTCAATCTGAATGTTTGGGCTGTGATTTGTATTGGAGTTGCAGGTTCTATTTTGGGTAGATTCATTCTTACCTTATACATTCCAAAAATAGCAGGCAAGATATTCAATCCAGCGAAGAATGAAGATGTGCAATATCTTGGCAAGAAGCTTAATCAAAAGGGGTGGAAAAGTCAATTGGCTATCTTTACTTATTCCTTACTTCCATTACCTACTACTCCTTTGTTTATAGCTGGAGGGATGGCAAAAATGAAACCTATCCTAATCATCCCCGCTTTTTTTGTTGGTAAATTTATTAGCGATAGCGTGGCAGTACTCATGGGTAAATATGCTGCTGAAAATGCAGCTGGTTTGTTCGAAGGAGCCATATCCTGGAAAACCATTTCAGGTTTGATTCTAGGCATTTTGCTTATCGCCATCTTGCTCTTTATTGATTGGAGAACTTGGTTAAAGGAAAAGAGATTGAAATTAAATTTCAAAATCTGGAAGTAATTTGTTTTTTGATTTCGGATGTCCAATAATAGTTCAGCGAAGCGCACTTTTCTTTTTCGATACTTAACTCTAGATATTAATATTTTTGAATTCTAATTTGATAAGAGTCGGGGATAAAAAATAATTTATTAATTTAGTTGCCTAATTTTAAAAAGCAAAAATGGAAAATCAAGGAGCATCAAATCAACAAAATACTAATCCAAGCTATTCGTCTAATTTGTCGAACCCTTTCGGACAACAGCAATTACCAAACGCCACAGCCGTTCTTGTGTTGGGCATCATTTCTATAGTAGGTTGTTTTTGTTATGGATTTATTGGTTTGGTATTGGGCATCATTGCATTGGTTTTGTCAGGTAAAGCAGGGAGACTTTATGCTTCTAATCCGACTTTGTATACCGAAGTGTCCTATAAAAACATGAAAGCAGGTAAAGTATGCGCCATAATTGGGACTAGTTTGTCGGCTATCTACTTAATTATTCTAATTATTTACATTGCAATAATTGGTGCAGTTATCACAGGTATGCCTTGGGAAATGCTCACCAAACATTAATTGCTTGGTATGATAGAGTAACAAAGAAAACGCAAGTATTCTTCTTATATCTATAAACAATGAACGCACTTGCTAGTTGGCTTCAAAATCATATGATGACTTGTTATTACAAGCAGTTGTCTGGTATTGATTGTCCTGGATGCGGCATGCAGCGTTCTTTTATTCAACTTCTTCAAGGGCATTTGCGGGAAAGCTTCATCTCCTATCCTGCATTGTTACCCGTTTTGTTTACATTGAGTTTAACTGGAGTGCACCTTATTTTTGAATTGAAATATGGAGCGACCGTCATAAAATATTCATTCATACTTACAGTCGGTATCGTAACCATTAGTTATATTTTGAAATTGAACTCATGAAAATATTTTCAACCACACAAAGCCGTCAGGCAGATTCATTCACTATTGAACATGAAAAAGTAAGTTCTGAAACATTGATTCAAAATGCTGGAGAGGCTTGCTTTCAATGGTTTTTAAAAAATATATACAGAACAAATGGAACCGAAGATATTAAACTATTGTTTTTTTGTGGTGTAGGCAACAATGGAGCAGACGGTCTCGCTATGGCGTTAAGGTCATTCGATTTTGTCTTTGATGTAAAGGTGGTAGTAGTTAATCATTCTGACCAACATTCTCTCGAGTTCGATAAGTTGAAATTCCAATTTCCAGAAGGTTCGCGACTTATTGAAATCATTTCATTTGATCAGATTACTCCAGAAATCTTTAAGTTTGCAGAGGAAGCTTTTATTGTCGATGCCCTTTTAGGTTCAGGGCTCAATCGTCCTGTTAATGGGGTAATTGGCGATTGTATTAATTTCATCAATTCTCAACCAAATACAATAATATCCCTAGATATTCCTAGTGGAATGTATGGTGATAAATTAAATGAAATTAATGACATTGTTGTAAAAGCAGAACATACTTTGAGTTTTCAATTTCCAAAACTTGCATTCCTATTCCCTGAAAATTTTGCCAATGTTGGAGATTTCGAAATACTCGATATTGGATTGAGTAATGAGTATACAAGGATGACTTCTTGTAAAAATCATTTTGTTGTCAAATCGGAGATAAAAGAATTGCTGCAAACAAGGAATAAAAATGCACACAAAGGTAATTTCGGCCATGCTTTAATTGTAGCGGGTAGTAAAGGAAAGATTGGAGCAGCAGTTCTCTCTGCACGAGCGTGTTTGCGCACTGGAGCTGGTTTGGTTACTGTACATACCCCTGCTTGTGGTTACGAAATTATCCAAATATCTGTACCCGAAGCGATGGTACACGCTGATTCAGAAGCGGATTTTATTACCGATTCTATCAAAACAGAAACCTACAATGCTTTAGGAGTGGGGCCTGGAATTGGAATGGAAAAACAAACGCAAAACATTTTGAAGCTCTTGATTCAAAACTCGAATCGCCCAATGGTTTTTGATGCAGATGCAATCAATATACTTGCCGAAAATAAAACTTGGCTTTCCTTTTTACCAGCCAATAGCATATTTACACCACATATAAAAGAATTCGAACGATTGGTTGGAAAAGCCACGAACACGCAAGACCGATTGAAACAACAAGTAGACTTCTCTATAAAATATAATGTGATTGTAATATTGAAAGGTGCATACTCATCAGTGGCTACACCACAAGGAGAGTTGTTTTTTAATTCCTCAGGAAACCCTGGAATGGCTACTGGAGGAAGTGGCGATGTACTTACAGGTATCATCACTTCGTTGTTGGCTCAAGGATACAGCTCCTTCCACGCTTCCATAATTGGAGTCTTTCTTCAC
This sequence comes from Bacteroidota bacterium, assembly GCA_037131555.1. GTDB lineage: Bacteria > Bacteroidota > Bacteroidia > 2-12-FULL-35-15 > 2-12-FULL-35-15 > 2-12-FULL-35-15. The sequence goes on along the minus strand of JBAXQU010000031.1, from coordinate 21,105 downwards.
GGGACAGCTGGGGATTGTGCAAGTAATCAACTAACGGAGGAAACCATGATTGCTGGTGACATAATCGAAAATCTAAGTCAAGCATATTCTACAATTAGAGCAATATCTAATTAAGATGAAACAGATTTACATTTTTGTTTTCGTCTGTGCACTTATTCTTAACTCTTCTCAGGCTTATACACAAACAGGTTTTTCGGTTTACCTAATAGGAGACGCTGGTGAGAATACATCCCCTGGAGAAGCTTTATTGCTATTAAAATCGGAATTGATTTCTAATCCTTCATCTGCAGTTGTTTTTCTTGGGGATAATGTGTATCCGAGTGGATTACGAAAGAGCGACCCATCATCGGTTGCACATATCGAATCGCAATTATCAATTCTAAATAATTACATGGGGCAAGTTTATTTCATACCAGGGAATCATGATTGGTCTGCACAACGAGCGAGTGGTTGGAAACGCATAAAAAATCAGGAAACCTATGTGAGTAATTATTTGAAAACAAAGTCAAGTGTTTCGAATAAAGACAAATTAACCTTTCTTCCATCTGACGGCTTACCTGGTCCAGCATCGGTGCTGCTAGATAATAAACTTCGATTAATCATTATCGATACTCAGTGGTTTCTTCAACGGCACAAAAAGAATATAATTGGCACAAAAAGGAATACTGAAAAAATATTCTATTCTCAATTAGAACGCATGTTGAATGAGGCCTCGCTAAACCATGAGCAAGTGCTTATAACAGCTCATCATCCTATGTATACAAATGGTCAACATTCTCGAAACAAGCAACCATTAAGGTTCTTGATTAATCGAACTCCATTTTGTTTTATCGGGTTCATGGGTGTTTTTAAACTGTTTTCTCAAGACATGGCACAACCACGCTATAAACATATGCGAAATTCGATGCTGCAAATTTTTAATCAAAACAACAATATTGTTTTTGCTTCAGGCCATGAACACAATGTTCAATGTATAATGGGTGGTGAAAATAGATATGTAGTCAGTGGTAATGGGAGTAAACTTTCGAAACTTAGGAAAAAGAAGAGGTTCGATTCGGTGTTTCAGGATGATACCAAAACTGGTTTCATAAAAATAAACTATAGTTCAAATGGAGACCATCATACAACGATTTTTAGAGTTGGAGAAGATCAAAAGGTTTTGGATGGATTTTAATTTTCATTAACACAAGACCTCTCAAATTAAATTGAACACGTTAACCACTTTGGATTTTTCCCTAACTAGCATTGTTGGTGGCTTTTTAAGTTTTGTAACTTTGCCCACATGCAAATAGTTTTCTCTTTTCTCTATTTCTCCCTCTTTATAATTGTTATTTACAAGATAAAGTTTTTCGAAATAGCAGGATTCCCGAAACATATTATTGCAGTATATTTTGCGGTGAAAGTACTTGCAGGAATTACTGTATGGTGGGTTTATACTTGTTATTATGCAGGTGGAGATATGCAAAATTATTTCAGTGATGGTCATCAATTGTTTCGTTTGCTGTTGGACAAGCCTAAACTGTTTTATGAGGTGGTATTTCGAGACAGACCTTATGATGGTCTAAAAATATGGAACAGTAACTACGATTATACACTTTATAATGATGCTCGTTCTTTGTCTTTATTGAATATGATTTTTCTTTTTTTTTCATTCGGATATTTTCAAGTACATATCATCTTTATGTGCTTTCTTTCTTTAATAGGACTCACTGCATTGTATCATACTTTCGAAAAATATTTGGTCGGAAAGCACATTCAATTGTTTGTCGCCATTTTTTTGATTCCTTCAGTTTTGTTTTGGTCTTCAGGAGTTTTAAAAGAAGGTATTTTGTTTTTTGGTCTCGGTATATTCCTATATGCTTCCAATTGTGGTATGCCAACAACTTACAGTTTTCAAAAGTTAATTGTCATTCTTCTGTCCATTTCCATCCTTCTTCTTATTAAGTTTTATGTTCTTGTTGCTCTTTTGCCGGGTATATATCTCAATTTTATTGTATCCCGAACTTCAGATCGGTATTTATTACTCAAATATTCTTCATCTATTGTCATAATTGTTTTTGGAGCCATAGTCTTAACTTTACTTAATAATGATTACAATCCATTAAAGTTAGTTAAGGATAAACAAGTAAAAGCAATTTTAGAAGCTCGGGGTGGCGTTTATCTTGCTAATAGAGACAAGGTAATCTGCATCAATTACGCTAATAGGGAGAAACAACTAATAGCACTTACCGATTCGACTTATAAGATTCAACGAGGAAGTAATTATATATATTGGAAAGCTAATGATATGTCTGTTTACGATTCAGTTCGGTCATCGCTAGATACAACATCATATAAAATAGCTTATTCAATTGTACCTGCTAATAGTATTATGCATATCGATTTTCTAAAGAGTGATTTTGGAAATATTTTTATTGTGCTTCCTCAAGCCTTATTTAATGTATCTCTTCAACCCTTAATTTGGCAAATTGATGATGCCATTCAGCTTTTGCCAGCACTAGAGAATCTGATTATAGTTTTACTTATTATTTTATCAATTATTTTTTTCAATAAACGACACGAACACAAAGAAATCGTTTTTTTCTGCTTAAGTTTTGTGTTTATTCTTTTTGTCCTTGTAGGTATAACAACTCCTGCAGTAGGAGCAATTGTTAGATACAAAATACCAGCATTACCATTTTTAATAATTGCTTTGCTTTTAATCACAAAAAAGAAGAAAGTTCTCTAGGGCGAAGAAGTTATTTTTTCGGATTTTTATATAAATTTAAATATACCAACCCATTCCTTTCATGTTTCAGTAATATCCAATGTTCTTTCACGTCATCTATTTGTTGAGGAATGTCTGTATTTATAATATTGGACTGTAGAAAGTAATTGAAATTTGAAATTGGGCCGCTCCACACATTTGTATAATGATATGAAGAATCACTCAGATCTGTATATAACTTGTCAGCAATCAACGGGAATTGAGTGCCAATCTCATGAGGTGGAATTTTATTCTTCATGATATATTCATCCATTTCGTTTTTTAACTTAAAGAAGGGTATTATTTTCAATGATGAATCCCATCCATTCCCAAACCGTTCGGGATAAAGCCAAAAATTTCCTGATAATAAACTAATACAGCATATTGAAAAAAGCGTGTTACGCATAGCTCGATTCTCCATTTGTGAAAGGATGTAACAAATGCCAATATTCAAGCACAAAAAAATAACAACAAAATATTTGTGAGCAATCGGATTTGAGAAAGGAACGGAGAAGATTGCATATACTATTAGAGGAAAGGCAATAAGTGAAAGGAGTAACTTGAATTTAGTAAGGTTTCCTTTTTTGTAAATAACAAATCCAACTGATATTATAATTATCCACAATATCAATCTTCCAAAATCAACTATTTTCCATCCTGTAAACAACAATTGACGTATCATCATTCTTATCGACAAGATAGCTTCGTGTGTGTTTTCTCTTTCTGGCGAAAAGAAATACCACCCTGTCTTTTGATGGTGATAAATTATCCATGTCAACATTACAACTAATGGCAATAAATACGCTGCTAATTCTTGATTAAACGATTTTCTCTCATTAAAAATATGCAACAAAAAAATGGAAGTCGCAAAGAAAGAACCCCTAACACTGCATAAACAAAGTAATGTAATGCTGAGACTATAAATCACTAAATTTCGAGTTAACAAAGCATTCACAGAGATAAGGAAAAAGAGAATTAAGAAAAGATCGTATCCCATCAATGAAGCTTGAGTGATGAAAGTAGGTTCAAGTAATAGTAATAACATCGCAAAAGGAATATACATCTTAGATAAGTAATGTCGAGCGAGTTTATAGTATTCAAAAGCAATCGCGATAAGAATTGGTAACATGGCTAAATGAGAAGCTGAAATAGTCTTCCCAAAAGCCTTCCATATAGATGTTAAATAAATTGAAAACAAGGGAAAACCTCCTGTATCCCATGATTGAGGAGCTATCAATCCATTAAACCCATTGTTGTAAAAATGTAATGAAAGTGCGGAAAAAAAAGTGCCATCCCAAAAGAATGGGATGTCAATACAATATGCTGTTAATAATATAAAAAAAACAATTACACCAAGTAATGTAAACTTATTCAACATGAGTTTTGTAGCGTACAATTTCAGAAATGCTATACTGGGGTTTGTTGTTTATGGTTAGATACATTCTACCCAAATATTCTCCAATAATTCCTAATGTAGTAAGGATTAATCCACCTAAAAAAATGATTAGCACAACAACTGTTGTCCATCCTTCGATGTAATTTTTGAGTATAAAGTAGTCGTACAAATATTTTAAAGATAAACAAAATCCAAAAAATGTTGAACCGATTCCAACTATTGTGGCTATCCTAAGTGGAGCAACTGAAAATCCTGTGAATAGTTTCATGAAAACGGAAACAGATTTGGATAAATTATAGTTGCTTTTCCCTGAATAGCGATCAGAATGTTCGATAAAGATTTGAGAGAAATTTTGCGTTATCGTAAGTATTATGCCATCAATATATGGATATGGTCCTGCAAATTTTATAATTTCTAAAACAGTTGATTTATTAATAATCTTATAAGGTGACAGATAAATCCCTTTAGGTTTGGCAAGCAGTATTTCTGCCAACTTTCCGTTAAATTCACTACCCGCTTTTTTTAATGGATTGTGTTTGGACTTTCGAAAGCTTGCAAAACAAACATCATATCCTTTTATACATTTGTTGTATAAATTTAATATTTCAGAAGGGCTGTGTTGTAGGTCATCGTCCATTATCACAACATAATCTCCTTTTGCGATACGCAATCCTGCCAAGATAGCATTGTCTTGACCAGCATTTTTTTTGAGGTTAATTCCAACAACATTTTTTAGATTGGTTGCAAGTTCTTTAATTTTTAACCAGCTTTCATCACGGCTTCCATCGTTCACGAAAATAACTTCATAAAGTAGTTTGTTCCCTATCGAATTTGAAATCTGATTATTCAATTCAAATATGATTTGAGAACTATTATAAACAGGTATTACTATTGAAATTAATTCTGGTTTCATCGGGTGATTAAAATAATTATATCCTTTTCAAATTCGTCAATAATTTTGAATTGGAATTTAAATTTCGCGGTTAAATTACTTAATGTTTCAATTAATTGGCTTCTTGTGAATCTGAAATTTTGTTCCTGACCGTTCACAGTGGCTGAAATTTTTGCAAGTTTTCCAATCAATCCTCCTTTATTTGAAAGATTCAGTACAGGTTCAGATATTATTATTATTGGTGCGCAATCAAGTAATTTCGGAAACAAATTTGAAAGATTCTCGTTAAAATGATATAAGGACCCCATTATAATGCAAGTATCTGCGGTTGGAAATTTTACCATCTGTTCAATGTCATCTAATTGCGCAGAATAACCTTTCGCTTTTGCTCTTGAAACAAATTTTTTATTCACATCAATGCCAGTCCATATTATCTTATTTTGTAAACAATACCTGGCAATGAAGATATCCCCGAAACAGAGTTCGGTAACCTTATTACCCAAAATAAGAGGGAATATTTTTTTAAATCGTTTCTGATATTTCCCTTTATATAGAATATTCATCAAAAAGCGATAGAAAAAAATATTTCTATAAATCAAACTAGTCTTTACCATGGTCACTTTTGAACTAGTTATCAAGTTGAATATTTAGCATCAAAAACAATAATTCGAAACAAATTTCGTTTAATAATAGTTATAATGCTAATATTTTTAATTATTTTTATACCGTAATTATGAAAGCGAAATTTTTAATATCAATATTGTTGTCCTTATTTTTGAATTTTATTAGTAAAGCTCAGGCTCCAAAATACAGTAACGAATTCTTAAGTATTGGAGTTGGTGCTCATGCATTGGGGATGGCTAATTCATATATCACTTCGGTTAATGATGTTACGGCAAGCTACTGGAATCCAGCAGGTCTTGCCTCTATCGGAAATCAACACCAGGTAGCATTAATGCATAGCGAGTATTTTGCCGGCATCGCTAAGTACGATTTTGGAGGTATCGCCACTCGTTTGGATTCCTCTTCTGTACTTGGTGTAAGTTTTGTAAGGTTTGGTGTGGATGGTATTCCAAACACCACTGATCTTATTGATCCAAACGGGAATGTGGATTACAATAGAATAACAACTTTCTCTGCCGTTGACTTTGCTTTTTTAATGTCATACGCAAAAACAATGAAAATAAAAGGACTTCGCATAGGCGCAAGTGCAAAAATTATAAGAAGAAGAGTGGGTGACTTTGCAGGAGCATGGGGATTTGGGTTAGATGCAGGCGCGCAATATGATTATAAAAAGTGGAAATTCGCAGCAATGGCTCGTGATGTAACTTCTACTTTTAATGCATGGACATTTAATCTTTCGGACCAAATGAAACAAACTTTTATTGCCACAGGAAATGATTTGCCTAGTAATTCAGTTGAAGTCACTCTACCTAAATTATTGTTAGGAAGTGCGCGCAAGTTCGATTTTACAAAAAAAATCTCGTTACTAGCTGAAGTGAACGCTGACATGACTTTTGATGGTAAGCGGAATGTACTAATCAAAAGTAAACCTATAAGTATTGATCCTCATTTTGGACTAGAAGGAGGATTTATGAATATTGTTTTTTTGAGAGCTGGGATTGGAAATTATCAAACATATACAGATGCTCTGGGTAAAACGATACACACTTTCCAACCAAATGTTGGAGTAGGAGTTCGTATTAAATCGGTATATATTGATTATGCATTCACTGATTTGGGTGATCAATCGGTAGCGCTATATTCTCACGTATTTTCATTAAAAGTTGATATAAATAAAAAGCAGAAATAATCTAATTGTTTTTATGAATGATTAAACGATTACTCGCATTTGGTTTCCTTTTATTTGCAATTATTGGAGTTAAGGCTCAACCTTTTTCCAATAGTTGGATTAACTATTCTCAGAAATACTATAAAGTTAAGGTCGCGGATAATGGTATATATCGTATTGATTCCGCAACATTAGCTGCTGTTCCTGGAATAGTATTAGGTAATTCTGGAATTGACCCTCGAACGATTCAAATATATAATAAAGGAGTACAACAATACATCTACATTCAAGGTGAGAGCGATGGTCATTTTAATTCCAACGATTTTATAGAGTTCTATGGTCAAAAAAATGATGGCGAATTAGATGCTCCTTTTTACTTCAACTCAACATTTGTTCCAAATCCTTATTATAGTTTAATCAACGATACTGCTGTCTATTTCGTAACATTTAATGTCACAGGATCAACAAATAGGAGAATGCAAGTACAAACGGATACAACATTTAGTGCCTATAATCCAATTCATTATTTCTTTCGAGATGAAGTACAAGAGAATCACAATGGTTATTTTCAGGGAGCTACCGACTATGTTGGAGGAACGGATGCACGTTACACGAGCTCCGAAGGTTGGTTTGATGATGCAAATTCTTTTTATCAAGGAACTGATTTTACTTATAATTTTAATACACCTCAAATTTATAGTTCAGGCCCATCTTCTGTTTTTAAAACTGTTGTAGTAGGAGCTTCTGTTGCTCCGGTTACCTTAGACCATCACGTTCAAATTGATTTATTGGGCGCCCTTACTCAAACTATTAAAGATACTGCATTTTCGGGTTATCTCTCCTGCAAATTTGTTGATAGTATTCCTTCTAATCATTTCGCAACTGGAAACAATTCATTTAAATATTCAAGCTTACAAGTTGCTGGAGTACCTAGTAATAGCAGAACTGCTGTGTCATATCTCGATCTAAAATATCCTCATACTATGGATTTAGAGGGGAATGTGAATTATCTAATGTACTTACCTGATAACGCGGTTCAGCCTAAATCGTTTTTGAACCTCAATAATTTCAATGCTTTTGGAACCGGGCACATTTACGACTTAACCAATGCCTTAAGAATTGATTTGATTCAAGGAGCAAATAATTTTCAAGCACTTATTCCTAACAGTGGTGGAGAGAAAAAATGTTTCATCAGTTCCGAAGGTCAAGTAAAAATGGTTACTTCAATTGTTCCTGTAACCACCCCTACAGCTCAATTTACCGATTATGCAAATCAACTTGTTGATTCGGCATATATTATTATCTCAAATAAAGCCATCTGGTCGGGAGCTCAAGCATACGGCACTTATCGGTCTTCTGTTACAGGGGGGGCACACAACGTTATAATGGCTGATATTAACGAACTATACGATCAATTTGCTTATGGTATCGTAAAAAGTCCTTGGTCCATTAAATCGTTTGCTAATTTTTATATTCAAAAATGTTTGCTTAATAATCATCCTATTCCACATAATTTATTTCTTATTGGGAAGTCAATGCACATGAGGAATTGTCGAAATCCTGCTTGGTTTGATGATGGGGATTATTCACAAAATTATGCACTTGACTTGGTTCCTTCGTATGGAAATCCATCAAGTGATATATTGCTTACTGCAGGACTAAATGGAACGGTGAACGAACCTGCAATCCCTACAGGCAGGCTTTCTGCTAGAAGTTCGGGTGAAGTATTAGATTATTTGAACAAAGTCATTCAGTTTGATACAGCAAGCCCTGGCGAATGGAAAAAACAAGTACTCCATTTTGGGGGTGGAATTTCATATAGCGAACAATTAGCTTTCCGTACGTTTCTTAATATTTACCGGGATACGATTCAGAACCCTTATTATGGTGGACATGTGTACAATTTTTTCAAAACCACCTCTGCCCCAATTCAAATAAACACTTCCGATACATTACGTGATTTTTTTGATAATGGTGTTTCTTTAATGACTTTCTTCGGACATGCTTCTGGACAAGGTTTTGATCAAAGTACTGATGATTTAAGCACATATAATCCTATAAGTGGGCATTATCCTTTTTTATTGGCCAATTCTTGTTATGCAGGCGATTTACATAATTCTGGATTTAGCTTTAGTGAAACCTATGTGATGTTAGCCAACAAAGGAATGATTGGTTTTTTAGGTTCTGTTGGACTTGGTGTACCTACTTCGTTGAACATCTATTCAAGAGAATTTTACAATCAACTTTCCCGAAAGAGTTATGGAAAAACTATGGGAAGTATTATCAAGAAAACCATTGCAACAGTAGCTCCTGCGCTCACTTCAAATGCATTTGATATTGCAACCTGTTTTGATATGACCTTGCATGGAGACCCAGCCATCAAAATAACTCCAGGTGGAAAACCTGATTATAAAATAACAGCGAGTAATGTTACATTCGATGCCACTAAACCTGACTCAATCCTTGTGAATGTGGCACGAACCAATTTAGGTGAAGCGACCAATGCGATTAGTCTTACAAATTTATTGCGTGTTTTCCCAAATGGTGATACTATTTCTTATCACATCATCGGACGAGAACCTCGATTCAAAGATACTGTTACATTTCATTTGTCTATAGATAATGGCAATTCTAAGGGGGCAGGGCTTAATAAGTTTTATGTTACATTGGATAGAAATAATCAAGTTGCTGAACTCAACGAAAACAATAATAGTACGGGTGAGGTAGATTACCTCATCAATGCCGGTGATATTATTCCGGTTTATCCTTACGAATTCTCGATTATACAAACCGATACAATAACATTAAAGGCTTGTACTACGGACCTTTTAGCCGCAGCTAAAAATTATATTTTTCAGATCGATACCATCGATACTTTTAATAGTCCAAGCATGAGATCCGCAACATTAACGGCTCCTGGCGGTGTAGTGAAATGGAATCCTCAGTTAGGGATTTTCCCTTTCGCTCATTTCACCGATAGCACTGTTTATTATTGGCGTGTAAGTCCAGACTCTACGTCTCCTTCATCCCATCGTAAATGGAGAGAAAGTTCATTTCAATACATTGCAAGTACACATGGTTCAACGGCAGGTTGGGAACAAGCACGTTTTTTTCAATTCAAAAATGATAAATTACAGTATGCACATTTTGATAGAACTCAACGTAGATTTGTTTTCTTAAACGACCTCAAGGTGGTTAGTTGTAATACTGGTATTCCTGATGCCTACAACTATAATGCGGAATATTTGCTAAATGGATATGTTGAGTATTATGAGCCTTGGATAGCTGGTGGGTCTGGTTTTACATTTGCTATCTTTGACCCTATTACTGGAAATGTGATTCAAAGTGTTAACGATAGCTCGAACCAATTCGGTGGTTATAATTCAACATGGGGAAACATTTCATGGTACCCAATTAATCACGTGGAGAACGCATTCGATTTTTATGATGATGCAGCAGGGCAGAATTGGATGCACAATTTTATTACAAACAAAGTTCAAAACGGACAATATGTTTTGGCATTTGCTTCTCGCAATAATATTCCGAACTATTCAAGTCAGTTGAAATCTGACTTTCAAAATCTACTAGGAGCTCCTAATATTAATAATGTCCCAGCCAATAGGGATTATGTGATGTTTGGAAGAAAAGGAGGTACGGCCACTGAGTATATCAGTGATTCGACTAATCAATTGGTAAACTTCACTGCCAGCTTTAATACCAATTGGAATCAGGGTTCTATTTCATCACCCATTATTGGCCCTGCTCGTTCGTGGCACTCGTTGCATTGGCGATGGAAATCACTTGATGCTAATGCTACGGCCGATAGTATTGTGGTGCGTGTAATCGGTATCAAAGCAAATGGTTCGGAAGTGACCCTTGCGAATTATAACACCAGTAATACTGATGTTTTAAATTTAGGTAGTGTTGTCGATTCATCGCTTTATCCGAACATTCGTTTAGTGGCTTATATTTCTGACAATACTAATCACACGGCTCCTCAATTAAAACGTTGGCATGTGATATACGACCCTGTGCCAGAAGCCGCTATCAATCCACCGTTGGTGGCTAGTTCGTTACTCATCTCTGCTAATGATATACAAGAAGGAGATAATTTCAAACTTCGTATTCCGGTTCAAAATATCAGTAATCTTCCATTCAAACAAGATAGTTTGCTAATGAGTTATTGGATAACAGATGCTGCAGGTGCTACACATCAATTGCCTTCGAAACTTAAGAAGAAACCATTTAATCCGAATGAAGTAATCATCGATAGCGTCTCTGTCAACTCACTCGGATATAAAGGCAACAATGCATTATGGGTGGAGGTGAATCCTGTGAATAAACCCCATTCGCAATTGGAGCAATATCACTTTAATAATATTATTCGCATTCCGTTTCATGTTTCTGGCGACCGCATCAATCCGCTTTTAGATGTTACTTTCGATGGAGTTCATATATTGAATAATGACATTGTATCGGCAAAACCGAATGTATTAATTAAGCTAAAAGATGAAAATAGATTCCTTGCGCTTAACGATACCACCAATTTCAAAGTCTTTCTTCAATCACCAAGTTCGCCAACAGCTAAACGGGTTTGGTTTGGTTCAACGATGAGTTTTGTGCCAGCCGTATTGCCTAATAATAGTTGTAAACTAAACTACACACCCGAACTCACACAAGATGGAACGTATCAATTATTGGTGCAAGCAAGTGATATATCTCGCAATTTATCAGGAGCCATTGATTATAAAATTTCATTCGAAGTAATCAATAAAGCAACCATAACGGAGGTGATGAATTACCCTAATCCTTTCAACAATGCTACTCACTTTGTGTTTACACTTACTGGTTCACAGGTGCCATCCACATTTAAAATACAAATCATGACCATAACGGGTAAGGTGGTGAAAGAAATTTTTCAAGATGAAATTGGCTTCATCCATGTAGGCCGAAATATTACCGAATACGCTTGGGATGGTAGAGACGAGTTTGGCGATAGGCTAGCTAATGGTGTGTATCTGTATCGAGTGATAACCAAACTTAATGGTGATGATATTGAACATCGCGATTCGGATGCTGACCAATATTTCAAAAAAGGTTGGGGCAAAATGTTCTTGATGCGTTAATTCAATCCATATTCCTTTTACCGAAAAACCAACCTTATTTCTTCGTAATACACTATATATTATAGTATCGTAATAAAAACAAAGGTCTCTTTGTGCAAAATTTCCCCTATCTTATTCATTAAAACAGCTGATAATTAACTTGATGTGTTATGGATTACGTCTATGTCTGAGTGATTTATGTATTAGCCTCCCCGATTTGTAAGAAAAGGAAGGCTCGGTGACAAATCAAGCCCGCAATCTGACACTTTGCCTCTCCTTTCTGACAAATTGCCTAGACATTCTGACACTTTGCCTCTCCTTTCTGACAAATTGCCTAGACATTCTGACAAATTGCCTAGACAATCTGACACTTTGCCTCGCCTTTCTGACAAATTGCCTAGACAATCTGTCATTTCACTCAGACCTCGAACGAAATCATTCAGAAATCGATCTGTTTAATTAAGCTCAAAAAAGAAACCTTGAGGCTTTTATCTCTCAAGGTTTCTCATTTGGTCAATTTGATAAGTTTTAACTATTGATTAGAAAATGGATTTTCTGTAATCAAGAAGTTAAGTATTAGGTTAATCTTTGCAGTTTGCAACAAGGTACTCTCTGTTCATACGAGCTATGTTTTCTAACGAAATTCCTTTCGGACATTCCACCTCGCATGCACCAGTGTTGGTACAACTTCCAAAACCTTCGGCATCCATCTGAGCTACCATGTTTTTAACACGAGCAGTGGCTTCCACTCTTCCTTGAGGCAATAAAGCAAACTGAGAAACTTTAGCAGATACAAATAACATTGCCGAAGCATTTTTACAAGTAGCCACACATGCCCCGCAACCTATACAAGCAGCAGCATTAAAAGAGGCATCTGCATCGTCTTTAGGAATAGGCAGGCAGTTTGCATCTTGTGCTGTTCCTGTGTTTACAGAGATGAAACCTCCTTTAGCTTGTATACGCTCAAAAGCCGAACGGTCCACAGTCAAATCTTTTATCACCGGAAAAGCCTGTGCTCTCCAAGGTTCAACCACTATGGTATCTCCATCTTTAAACGAACGCATGTGAAGCTGACAGGTGGTGATTCCTGTTTTAGGTCCATGTGCACGGCCATTGATAACCATACTGCACATTCCGCAAATTCCTTCGCGACAATCGTGATCAAACACAATTGGATTTTCGTTTTTACTCACCAACTGTTCGTTCAGCACATCAAACATTTCCAGAAAAGACATATCAGGTGAAATGTCTTTTACAGGATAAGTAACTAACTGACCTGGTTCTTTACCACTATTCTGACGCCAAATCTTCAGCGTTAAATTCATATTTCCGTGACTCATAATTATTGTATGCTTTGAGTATTAATTTTATTATTTATAACTACGTTGACTTGGGTGAACCACATCAAACACTAAATCTTCTTTATGCAAATCCCATTCATTGTTTCCTTTGTTTTCCCAAACAGAAACATAAGTAAACTTATCATCATCGCGTTTTGCTTCGCCTTCTTCTGTTTGCGATTCCACTCTAAAGTGTCCACCACATGATTCGCTTCTGTTCAATGCATCCATACACATCAACTCGCCTAACTCAAGGAAATCAGCTACTCTGCAAGCTTTCTCCAATTCAGGATTCATTTCATTTGCTTTACCGGTAACTCGAACATCTTTCCAAAACTCATCACGCAACTGACGAATTTCCTGAATCGCTTCTTTCAATCCCTTCTCGTTACGAGCCATTCCGCATTTATCCCACATTATTTTTCCTAAACGTTTGTGAAAATGGTCAACCGATTTACCGCCTTTAATAGCAAATAATTTATCAATTCTAGCCTGTACTTCTTTTTCGGCAGCATCAAATACCTCGTGAGAAGTAGGAATAGGTTTAACCGCAATTTCTTTAGATAAATAGGCTCCAATAGTATAAGGAATCACAAAATAACCATCCGCCAAACCTTGCATCAAAGCCGAAGCACCCAAACGATTTGCACCATGATCAGAGAAATTAGCTTCACCTAAACAATACAATCCTTGAACAGTAGTCATTAAGTTATAATCCACCCAAAGTCCACCCATAGTATAGTGAACTGCCGGATAAATACGCATTGGCACTTCATAAGGATTTTCTCCGGTTATCTGCTCGTACATAGCGAAAAGATTTCCGTATTTTTCTTCCACTACTTGCTTACCAAATTCTTTCAATTGTTGAGGTGTAGGATTTTCAATACTCAATTTTTTAGCTTGTGTTTTTCCGAAACGTTCGATGGCAGCCTTGAAATCAAGGAAAACGGCCATCTTAGAAGCGCCCACTCCATAACCTTCATCACAGCGTTCTTTAGCCGCACGCGATGCAACATCGCGAGGAACTAAATTTCCGAATGCAGGATATCTTCTTTCCAAATAATAATCTCTTTCTTCTTCAGGTATCTCATTTCCTTTTCTAGTATCGCCTTGTTTTTTGGGCACCCAAATACGTCCATCATTTCTCAACGACTCACTCATCAAAGTTAATTTCGATTGATGGTCACCCGAAACAGGGATACAAGTAGGGTGAATTTGAGTAAAGCAAGGGTTTCCAAAGAAAGCTCCTTTTTTATGTGCTTTCCAAGCTGCTGTTGCATTACAGCCCATAGCATTGGTAGAAAGATAAAACACATTTCCATATCCACCTGTACATAATAATACAGCGTGTCCGAAATGACGTTCTAGTTTTCCGGTCACCATATCACGGGCAATGATACCACGAGCCTTATCGTCAATTTTAACTACTTCCAACATTTCGTGGCGAGGAAACATATCAACTGTACCCAATCCAATCTGACGGTTCAAAGCACTGTATGCTCCTAATAATAATTGCTGACCTGTTTGTCCGGCAGCATAAAACGTACGTTGTACCTGAGTTCCTCCAAACGAACGGTTACTCAACATACCTCCGTACTCGCGCGCCAAAGGCACACCCTGAGCCACACACTGGTCGATGATACTATTGCTCACTTCCGCAAGACGATATACATTGGCCTCGCGTGCACGGTAATCTCCACCTTTAACAGTATCGTAAAACAAACGATACACACTGTCACCATCGTTCTGATAGTTTTTTGCCGCATTAATTCCTCCTTGCGCAGCAATGGAGTGAGCTCTACGTGCAGAATCCTGATAACAGAACACTTTTACTTTGTAGCCAAGTTCGGCAAGCGAAGCCGCTGCCGAGGAACCTGCAAGGCCGGAGCCCACTACAATAATTTCTAAATTTCTTTTGTTTGAAGGATTAACAAGAGCTACCGAGGATTTATACTTTGTCCACTTTTGCTCCAAACTGCCTTCCGGAATTTTACTATCTAATTTTGACATATTGCGTGTAATCTAAAGTTCAATTAAAATTCTTATTTCTTCTTATTTTATGATTCCAAGGTATAATGTAATTGGCATGGATGCAAAAATCAAAGTGATAATTACAGAATACCAAAAACCACATGATTTTATAAATGGAGTGTATTTCTTATGTGTTAAACCAAATGTGCGAAAAGCCGATTGGAAACCATGTAAAAGGTGGTAGAATAATGAAATTAATCCTAGCAAATATACCACCACAACGATTGGATTAGAGAATACCGTTTTCAAACTTTCGAAAGGGTTGTCCTTAACTCCTGTAAAACCTTCAGGAACGTTATAGCCAACAAATTTTGCATTTTCGCCATACAGAGCAATTTTGGTTGGCACCCAGAAATGTGCAAGGTGAACTACTAAGAACATCAGTAATAAAGAACCCAAAAGTCCCATGGAGCGAGAATACCATTTGCTACTTACTGCTAAATTCTGAACAGCATATTTTTGAGGACGTGATTTATTGTTTTGCATGGTTAAAATTAGGGCTTGCACAACGTGTATAATTATACCTGCGAACAATCCCACCTCAACGATGCGAATGATAATATTGGTTGCCATAAAGCCTGCGGCCATATTAAAAGTAGCGCCCGAGTCGTTGAAATAGATACAGGCATTGATACAAACGTGAACCACTAAAAAGGAAATCAGAAACAAGCCCGTGAAGCCCATTAAGAATTTTTTCCCTATGGAAGATGTCAAAAAATTTGGTGATGCATTACTCATAATTGTAGAATTATTTTATTCAGTTTTAATTTGCGGAATTGGTACTCTTTTTTTGCAGGGCAAAAGTATGATTCAAAAAGATGAATACCAAGCAAAATATTAAATTATTTATTGAATTATTTGCTGTTTTATATCCATTTTATTTGCACTTTTGACCTCTTAATTCAAGCGACCTATGAAATATACCTCTATTGATTCAAATTTGTTTGTCGAAAATCGCAAACGATTTACAGCACGATTAAAACCTAACTCTATTGCTTTGTTCACTAGCAACGATATCATGCCTACCAATGCGGATGGTTCGATGGGGTTTGTACAAAACTCTGATTTGTTTTATCTTTCTGGAGTTGATCAGGAACAAACCATCCTTTTGATTTACCCTGATGCAATCAACGGTACCCAGAAAGAAATTTTGTTTATTCGCGAAACAAACGAAACCATCGCGATATGGGAAGGCGCTAAGCTGAACAAAGCTCAGGCAACTCAAATATCAGGTATAAAAAACATTCAATGGTTGCAGAATTTTGAGCAAATGTTTCATGCCATTGTTTTTCAGGCAGAGCATCTGTATTTAAACAGCAACGAACACACACGTAATTCAAACCCAGTTGAAACTGCAGAAGTGCGATTCAATAAAATAATTACATCAAAATATCCTTTGCATAAACTTGAACGTTCGGCTCCAATTATGCATTCGTTGAGAGCCATCAAATCTTCTTATGAAGTAGATTTGATTCAGCGTGCTTGCAACATTACCGAACAAGGTTTCCGCAGATTACTTCAATTTGTAAAACCAGGAGTAATGGAATACGAAATAGAAGCTGAATTGATTCACGAATTTGTGCGCCATCGTTCACGAGGATTTGCTTATGGCCCTATCATTGCCTCGGGAGCAAATGCATGTGTGCTTCACTATATTGACAATAATAAGGAGTGTAAAGATGGCGAAGTAATATTGCTGGATGTGGCTGCCGAATACGGTAATTATGCATCCGACCTTACACGTTGCTTACCTGTAAATGGGAAATTTACAAAACGTCAGAAAGATGTTTACAATGCAGTTTTGCGCATTATGAAATCTGCAATCGGAATGTTGACGGTTGGCAACCTTATTCCCGAATATCACAAAGCAGTTGGTTTGCTGATGGAAAAAGAAATGGTTGATTTAGGCTTGATAACACTTGATCAGATAAAAAATCAAAACCCAGATTCGCCTGCATATAAAAAGTACTTTATGCATGGAACTTCTCACTTTTTAGGATTAGACGTGCATGATGTAGGTGATTTCAATCGTAAACTAGAAGAAGGAATGGTGTTTACTTGTGAACCAGGAATCTATATTCCAGAAGAGAAATTAGGAATACGTTTGGAAAATAATATTCTGGTTACTGCTAAAGGCCCTGTCGACTTGATGAAGAACATTCCAATAGAAGCTGATGAAATTGAAGCATTAATGAAGAGCCCCTCCTAACCTCCCCAAAGGGAAGGGATTTAGTTTCCGAAATGCCATGACAAATAACAAACAAAGGTCGGGAGTGGTTTCCTCTCCCCTTCGGGGAGAGAAAGAGAGGGGCCTAAAATACGCTGAATTCAAAAAAATAAAAGTACGTTATAGCGATACAGGAAAAGGCCGTGTGATAGTATTATTACACGGCTTTCTGTGTTCTCATGAAATTTGGGATGGGTTCATTAAAAAACTATCTGGAAAATTTCGTGTTATTGCCATCGACCTTCCCGGACATGGCGAAACTCCTTGCATAGGTTATTATCACAGTATGGAATTGCTTGCACAAAGTGCTAAAGCTGTTCTCGACAAGGTTGGTGTGAGGCGTTACGTAATAGCTGGTCACTCCTTAGGAGGATATGCAGCTTTGGCTTTTGCCGAATTGTTTCCCGAAAATGTGAGTGGATTATGTTTGTTCAATTCTACTTCCTATGCTGATTCGGATGAAAAGAAGAAGGAACGCGAACGAGTAATTAGACTAGTGAAAAAGGAGCACAAACATTATGTGGCCGAAGTAATCACTTCTTTATTTGCTCCTGAAAATGTTGAGAAATTAAAAAAAGAAATTTCAAAAGTAAAACGCATAGCCGAGAAAACATCACGGCAATCGATTATCAATAGTCTTGAAGGAATGAAAGAACGCAAGAGCAGAGATTTAATTTTGAAATTTGCTCCTTATCCAGTTCTGTTTATCATAGGTAAAAAAGACACAATAATCAATTACGAAACCATGTATCCTCAAATGGGCTTGTGCAAATACCCTTCGGTACTTATGTTGGAAAATGCAGCACACATGGCTTTTTATGAAGCTCCGAAGGAAACGGTGAACGAGTTGCAATCGTTTGCTTTAAGATGTTTCAGAGGTGTGGAGCAACAGATAGAAGGCGCTCAAAACTCTATTCTATAACCACCATAAGGGAACAACCCCAATTGATATTCCTTCTGTATCGTTTGCGATTCGGTATTATACGATTCCCTTAATATATTTTCTGTGTTGAATATGTTTTCTACCGTTACAAAAACCAACTGTGCTATTTTCTTACGATTGCTTTTATAAGCTAGTTTCACATCAAATCGCGAATAATCCTTATAACGTGCCGAATACGCCAAGTCGTCATTGTAAATAGCCTTATTGGCAAGCTTTGATTTTTCCAAATCCATTGGTGTATATCGATTACCACCTGCTTGTGTGTATTTAATGTCGAAGGTGATAAACTTATTTTTGTTTGCACCAAGACTAAACTCATAGCCAGCCAAGGCATTAAAAACATATCCTCCATTATAACTTGTTTTATGCGTCACACCGTTACTTCCTTTGTATTCCGAATCGTACACCGAAGTAGTCATCAGAAAATAATAATGATTGCTAAAAAACTTTTCGATAGTAAGTTCAATTCCATAATTATCGCCTGTGCCTTTGTTAGTAAGCGAATCAACTAAAGGTATTCCTTCCAATGCAGTGCCCACGTTTATCATCGAGAAACTACTTTGCCTATTGGTTTGCACCGGAGCGTTGTGCAAGTATTGATAATAAGCTTCAGCTTTCAACCGAAAGTTTTTCGCAAAATTAAAATCATAACCAAGTATAGCATGTTCGCTTTTGGTTAAATCCAAATTCCGATTGCTTTTGTAATAGGTATTGGTGCTAGGGTTGTACGAATCGTAGAAATAATAAATAGTAGGTTGCGTCATGCTATGCATTCCGAATGCAAGGTTGATGTTTTGTTTTTTGGTCACTTGATATCGCATCCCTATTCGTGGTTCGAGTGCAGCGGTATGGTTCAGCAATAATACTTGGTAATGAAGCCCTGCATTGGTGGTCAACTTTTCAGTTGGTCGCCATTGCCAATGAACAAATGCTTGCACCAAAATAGCCATCGAATTGTTTACGTTCAACGAGTAAATGTATTGATGAAAAACCGTAGAATAGGTGTACGAACTAGCATTGAAAAAAATATTTTGATACGTAATGCCCGCTTTGAACAAATGATGAGCATTACGTTTTAGGGTAAGTGTATAATTGGCAATGGTATTTATTTCGGTCGATTTGTTTTTCCTATCCATAAACAATTGTTTTGTTGCAGGCGATATCGTATCAATATACGCATCCAATCCAGTGCCCGATGCCGATAGAATCATCTTACCCGAAAGTTGACTGTTGAAAAAATAAAGATGCGACACACCTACAGCTCCCATCGATGTTTTAAAAACCAAATCTTCTCCTTTTTTAATGTACGACCAATCGCTGGGTTTTAGCTCACTATCCAACAACGATAATTTACTTTTACCACCTATTCCCCATAGCGTGAACACACCCAGTTTAGGAGTAGGAATATTTAACTTGAAACAAAGGTCTTGATATTCAGGACTAGCCGACACTCCAAACCGAATACCCAATTGGTTAAATACCTTAAGCGTAGAGTATCGATAGTTGAACAAAAACGAACTCCCATTCTTTTTCGAAATAGGTCCTTCCGCACCCAATTCCACACCATTAATGCCCAATTGACCAGTAAATTCATTTTTTTCGTTATTCCCATTTCTCAGTTTAATGTCGAACACAGCAGCCGTTTTGTTTCCATATTCAGCCGGAAAAGCACCCGTAAGAAAATCCGAATTGCCCAGAATATTATTGTTCAACATACTTATCGGTCCTCCAGTAGCTCCTTGTGCCGAGAAGTGATTAGGGTTCGGTATGTCCACACCTTCCAGCCTCCACAGCACCCCAAGAGGCGAATTCCCCCTGACTATAATGTCGTTTCGCGCATCGTTGCCCGATGACACACCCGCATAATTAGCCACCATCTTGCTTGGGTCGCCTCGGCTGCCCGCATATCGTCCCGTTTCTTCAGCCTGAAAGTTTCGTGCACTTACCGATACCAAGTCGTTATTAGCTTTCGTCTTATCCGTTTCCGCCACCACCTCTATCGTGCCCGTGGTATACACCTTTTCTTGCATCTCTATGTTCAGCACCACCTCCTTACCCGATGTCACTATAATATTATTCACCACCGCATCCTCATATCCCACCATCGACACCTTAATACCTCGCCTGCCTACCGCTATTTTTTCTAACCTGAAGTTTCCATTCGCATCACTAGTTGTTCCTTGCAGCGTGTCCACATTCAGCAGCACTATGTTGGCACCCACTATACTTCCCTTCGAATCCACATCCATCACCCTTCCCCTCAAGGTCTGAGTAAAGGTTTGTGCTTCGCTTTGCGCACCACATACGCAAATAAAACAGAGTAATAACAGTTTTTTCACCCTGCAAAAGTAGGATATTATTATTCAGCATCCGTAAATTCCTACCATTCGTATTTCCTAAAGCTCCTAACAACTAACAACTAAATCTCATATCTCAAATCTCATATCTTAAATCTATTTGTGGCAGGCAGTTTCTCACGCTTCGTTTCCTTTCCTCCTGCTTTCCGTTCCAATCTTTTTCTTTGCCCGAAAAGGACAAAGAAAAAGGATTTCCACTTCAATCAGGTGCAGTTAGTAACTTCTTCTCTTTTGGTTTGCTTTTTAAGTACTAGATGTGGTGATGAGGACACCACC
>JBAXQU010000030.1:0-30681 GCA_037131555.1 Bacteroidota bacterium | reverse complement strand
ATTGCATTTGCAATCTGGTAAATTGCATTTGCAATCTGGTAAATTGCATTTGCAATCTGGTAAATTGCAAACGACTTTAGGCTCACCCAAATTACAATTGTTACTTAATTATCAATAACATACATCCAAACCGCCTTTGCGAACAGCATATTTAATAGATAACCATTCCCCCCAGCCCATAGTTTGGCGTTAAATCAAAATTTATAAGGCTAAAAAAGAAATAAGTGGAGGAAAGTTAAAAATTGCGATAGAGAGAAAAACCAAACGAATAATTTTAATTCGATTTGGCGAAAAGAAACATTGAATATCCTTAAATAAATACAATTATTAATCGCAATAAAATGAATTATAGTATAAAAATTCTTCTTCGAAATGGAGTTATCAAAACCAATATTGGCAATCCATAACATTTTTTAGAAAACATTCAAGATTTTTGAAAATAAATTATGAACTAATGATGAAAATCAGGTTGGCTTTCGACCAAAAAAATCGATTGTTCATAAAAGTATGCAAATGTTTACAACTGTAAAAAATTGCTATATTTTCTCTTTATATCTTGCACCCGATTTCAGACAACATTACCGAATTAAAAATATATTTATTATGACAGTACTTCAAACACCAGTAAAGAAAGACCTTTCGAAAGCTCCTAGCTTTTCTTACGCAGAGGTTTTAGAAAAAGCACTTGTATATTTTCAAGGAGATGAGCTAGCAGCTTCTACTTGGATAAACAAGTATGCAATGAAAAACAAAGAAGGTAAATTTATAGAACTTACCCCAGATGATATGCATAAACGTCTGGCAAAAGAATTTGCACGAAAAGAAAGCGAACATAAAGATAAAACTCACCTAAATGGTAGTTTTAAATTATTGTCGCAATACGGACAAGAACGTGAATTTTTGGATGAAGACAAAATTATGGATTATTTCCGCCACTTTAAATACATCATTCCTCAAGGAAGTGTAATGTCGGCATTAGGTAATCCGTTTGTTATTGCTTCCTTATCTAATTGTATCGTATTACCAGAGATATTCGATTCGTATGGAGGCATTTTCTATACCGATCAGCAGATGGCTCAGCTTTTCAAAAGACGTTGTGGAGTAGGAATTGATATTTCAACTTTGCGTCCAGCAGGCATGTTGGTTTCTAATTCGGCTGGAACTACTACTGGGGCCGTGTCGTTCATGGAACGTTTTTCGAACACTACTCGTGAGGTGGCTCAAAACGGAAGACGTGGAGCGTTGATGATTACCATCGACATTGCTCACCCTGATGTGGACACCTTTATTAATATAAAGCAAGATTTATCGAAAATTACAGGAGCTAACATCTCGGTTCGTTTGTCGGACGAGTTTATGAAAGCTGTAAAAAAAGATACTGACTATACCTTACGATTCCCAATTGATGCAGAAGTGCCAAAGTATTCGAAAGTGGTAAAAGCTCGCGATTTGTGGAACACTATTATTAAATGTGCGCACAACTCGGCCGAACCTGGTTTGATATTCTGGGACCGTCAGCACCACTACTCCACTTCTTCGGTATACCCTGGTTTCAAGAATGTATCTACAAATCCTTGTTCGGAAATAGCCATGCAAGGTGGAGATAGTTGCCGATTGATTGCTATCAACTTGTTCAACTTTATTGAAAATCCTTTTTCAGACAAAGCTAGTTTTGATTACAGAAAATTCTATGAAACAACCTACGAGGCTCAACGCTTGATGGATGATTTGGTTGATTTAGAATTAGAACACATTCAACGTATATTAAACAAAATAAAAGCCGACCCTGAGCCTGATTTTGTGAAACAAGTAGAAAACGAAACTTGGAAACTACTTTACGAAGCTGGAAAAAGAGGTCGCAGAACAGGACTTGGATTTACTGCATTAGCCGATACCATGGCTGGTTTGAGTATTAAGTTCGATTCGTCAGAAGCGTTAGTTGAAGTGGAGAAAATAATGAAAACCAAGTGCGAAGCTGAATTCAATTCATCTATCGACTTAGCCATAGAACGAGGGAAATTCGAGGACTTCAACCCTGAAATTGAAAACACTTCCGAATTCGTTCAGATGCTCGAGAAAGAATTACCGGAAGTTTACAAACGTATGATGAAAGTAGGTAGAAGAAATATCTCGTTGAGCACCGTAGCTCCTACTGGCACATTAAGTATGTTAGCTCAGTCGTCATCAGGTATAGAGCCGGTTTTCTTATTGTCGTACAAACGAAGAAAAAAAATCAATCCGCTTGATACCAATGTTCGAGTTGATTTTGTTGACAATTCTGGCGATTCGTGGCAAGAGTTTGATGTGTATCATCATAAATTGAAATTATGGATGGAAGTAACCGGGGAGAAAGACATCAACAAAAGCCCTTACAAAGGTTCCACTGCATCGGAAATAGATTGGGGGAAACGTATAGAATTACAAGCGATTGTTCAAAAATACACCACCCACTCTATCAGTTCCACCATCAATTTACCAAACGATGTGGCGGTGGAAAAAGTAGGCGAGATTTATTTACAAGCTTGGGAACAAGGATTGAAAGGCATTACTGTTTATCGCGATGGTTCTCGTTCGGGAGTATTGGTAAACAATGACGAAGGTAAAAAGAATAAAAAGGTGGATAGTATTGTGGAATCAGTTGCACCAAAACGTCCTAAGAAATTGCAAACCGAAGTAATCCGTTTCATGAATCACGATGAAAAATGGATTGCATTTGTTGGTGTTTTGAACGGAAAACCATACGAAATATTTACTGGTAAAAGTGAGGAATCATTTGTATTCCCTGCTTGGGTAGAGAGAGGATGGATCATAAAGAGCATTTCGAAGGAAACACGCGAAAAACGATACGATTTTCAATACAAAGACAAAGAAGGCTATAATGTCACCATCGAAGGTCTTTCTCGTTCGTTCGATAAAGAATATTGGAATTACGCAAAACTTATTTCAGGAGTTCTTCGTCATGGTATGCCAATACAAAATGTGGTCAACCTGGTTGAAAACCTTAACCTATACACTGACAGTATCAACAACTGGAAAAATGGTATTGGAAGGTCTC
Source organism: Bacteroidota bacterium (assembly GCA_037131555.1). GTDB lineage: Bacteria > Bacteroidota > Bacteroidia > 2-12-FULL-35-15 > 2-12-FULL-35-15 > 2-12-FULL-35-15. Next base: position 27,626 of record JBAXQU010000030.1, on the reverse strand, counting down.
TTAAGAAATTTATTCCTGATGGAACGCAAGCAAAGGACAAAAAATGCAGCAATTGTGGCGATACGGATGGATTGATATACGAAGAAGGGTGTTTGAAATGCAAAAGTTGTGGGCATTCGAAATGCGGATAATATCTGCTAATTTTATTTTAAAAATCCTGCCCTACCAAGGGCGGGATTTTTTTTTAGAATGCTCTGTTATTATTCATAAGAAAAGGAGTCATAAAAAAGGTTAATTGTTACACGGTATTGACAAAACTCATAATTTGTATTACTTTTGTACCTCTAATCCAATCAAAATAAGAAAATGGTCGTTTTAGGCAAAATATATCCTGAAACTTGAATAAAGTTGAATAAGCTAATAAACTACTTAGAAACCGAAAGAACTTTATTGCCAAAATGAATTCTGCAAGTACCGAAAATCATATAAAAGCGCTTCAACAGCAAGGTTTTGCGTTACAAGTTACAGATAGCGTTACCACGTTACTTGCCTATTGGGACAAAAATCTAGTGTGTAGGTATGCAAATAGTGCTTATGTTGCTTGGTTTGGAAAAACCAAGGAAGAGATGATTGGTAAAATAACACTAAAGCAACTCCTTGGGCCTGATTTTGAGAAGTCTGCACCATTTGTGGAGGGGGTACTTAATGGAGAAATTCAGCGTTTCGAATATCCTATAAAAAGCAAATCGGGTATCATAATCGAGGGATTAGCGAATTATTTTCCAGATTTAGATAATCTGGAAGTGAAAGGGTTTGTTGTTCAAGTTACAGATGTTACAGAATTGAAGGAAGCTCAACGAAAAGAAAAGCAATTAGCCATACTTGCTGAAAAAGGGAAGGAAATGGAAGCCATCTCTTCTGTTTTTTCTCACGATTTACGTGAACCGTTGCTTACCATTAGAAATTACATTAAGCAGATTCACGAAGAATACGGTCATCATCTTGATGAAACCTCTACTAGATATATAAATGCCATTTTTAATGCGGTCGACCGAATGGATTTGCTTACCCAAGGACTCTTAAATTATTCTATCCTCAGTCAGGCTAGGCAAAAAAATATGCTCGATTGTTCTCAACTAGTCAATGAAGTTTTAGAACAATTAGAAACTGCAATTTTTGAAACTAAAACAAAGGTAATAGTTGAAGACTTACCAATCATTGACGGATACGAACAGAATTTAAAGACACTTTTTAGCCATTTAATAAGTAATGCTATCAAATACCGAAAAAGCGATACGCCTCTTGAAATCAAAATATCAGCTATTCCTTTCGAATCGGGTTGGAAGTTCGAAGTGAAAGATAATGGTATTGGTATTAATCCTGAAAACAAAGAGAAAATTTTCAAAATGTTTCAGCGCCTTCACAATCGTTCAGAATATGACGGAATAGGTGTAGGACTTGGGTATTGTAAAAAAATTGTTGAGCTACACGATGGGGTCATTTGGGTAGAATCTATTCTAGGAGAATCGAGTAATTTTTGTTTTACAATTCCTACTACCTAGTTGAATATTTCAAGATGAAAAAGAAATTAAATTGTGTATTGTTGGTTGATGATGATGATGATTGCCACTTCTTTAATCAGCGATTACTCAACAAATTAGATTGCACCGAACAAATAAGCATTGTAAATAATGGGAAAGAGGCTCTTGATTACCTTTCAAAAGCTATATTGGGAGCAGCTATTTTACCTGAATTAATTTTGCTCGATTTGAATATGCCATTGATTGATGGTTGGGAATTTTTGGATGAATTTGAAAAGATGGACCAGAATATCTGCGGTAAAATTGTAATCATCATACTTACTACCTCCATCCACCCGGCTGACAAAGAGAAAGCGAAAGAATATAAGAGTGTTGCCGATTTCCAAATTAAGTATCTCTCAAAAGAAGCATGTAGTAAATTACTACTCGCGCATTTCCCTTCCCATCATTAGTATAAGCTTTTTCACCTGATTCTGTTTCTAGAGGATGTTCGGAAATTTCCTTCTTACGCACTCTAAATTTCCATTTCGCAGGAAAAATAAAGACTTTGTGGATGGCATCAAAAATGGGTGATTTACTTCGAATTTCCAAAGTCAACATTCGTTATTTATTCATTAATTATCAGTAAAGTTTTAATCTGCCGATTTCATGGATTTGCTTCGACAAAATAAAACCACATTTAGAGTAATTAATTTTTGTGCGTGACGTATTTTTTTTAACTTTGCTTCTGTTTTTCATTTCTCTCACTCCTTTTCGGGATTTGAAAAACATAAAAAATGATGTGGAGTTCGGCTACCACAATAAAAACGAGGCGTGACCGAAAAGCCTAATGAGTAGGGAAACATTTAAATCGAAAACAAAATGAAAAGAAAAATTACAATTGCGAGTTTACTATTGACATTCACCTTTACTGGTTTTGCTACCACATGGACAATTGGCAATTCAGGTTTTACCTTTACTCCTGCTACCATCACCATTACTGCAGGAGATACCGTAGTGTTTTCAATTGCTTCCTCGCATGATGCAAGAGAAGTAAGCCAAACTACATTTAATGCAAATGGTAGTGCCGCTTTATCAGGAGGTTTTCAAACCGCTTTTGGTGGAGGCTCTGTATTGCCAGCATCACTTGGGGTTGGAACACATTACTATGTTTGTTCCGCTCATGCTTCAATGGGTATGAAAGGAACTATTATAGTTATTAATTCGAACGTTGGTATCGCTGAAAACCCTGGGATGATTGATTTTTCAATTTCCCCTAATCCTTCAAATGGAATTATTAAACTATCTAGAACAAATTCGTCAACTAATTGTTCTATTAAAGTTTTCAATTTGTTAGGCGAAAATGTCTTCCAATCTGATTCTTTCATTTCTGAAATTGATATGAACAATCAAGCGAAAGGTCTTTATTTTGTTGAGATTAAGAATGAATTAACTGTACGTACAAAAAAAATAATTATACAATAGCTTTACCCACCCCCCAACAGAAAACAACTCCACCCCATAACAGCACTTCGAATTGATCGAGACTGTTATGGGGTTATTTTTTGAAATCGTTTAAAGGAGTAAAATTTGAATTTATTTAATCACCAATTTGTAATTCACAATCTTGGTTTCACCCAAAATACTAAGGTGGTATATTCCAGATGATAATTTGTATTCCGAAAGATTGATTTTGGATGTCGATTTCACTTCGTTTTTAAATATCATACTTCCTCTGCTGTCGTATAGAGTCAGTTTTAATTGCTCATTATTTTGATTAGTAATGGTAATGTTTCCATTGGTGGCAACAGGATTTGGATAAATTTCAAAATTGCTTTGTTTTAATTCAGGCACTTTTACATTCGACAATAAATTGATATTGTCTAAATAGATATTATTTCCCCATAATCCAATGTTTCGAAATGCTATTACAAGATGAGGAGTACCTACATAAGCCGCAAGACTTATGGTTTCTGTCCTCCACTCACTATCGGCAGGTGTATAATAATTAGAATTATTAGCTGCGGTTGCCAATGTTGAACCCCACTTTTTATAAAGTTGTGTAAAAGTATTTCCACAATCAGTAGACGCAAGTACTTCGAGCGTGTCGGTGTATTGACCTCCATAACAAGCATGTGCCACATCAAAGGTTAAATTGGAGTTTGTTGGACTAGTATAATCAACAGATACGCGCATATCGTCCCAAGTACCATGAGAGTCGCTATCGAAATTATCAAAAATGGAAGATTGTGTGCTATTACCAAAACCACCCACCGCAGTATTCAATGACCATTGAGCACCATTGTCAGGATTAGCAAGCACGATTTCTGCTGGTGGAAAACTATTTTGAAAGCCTTCTTGAATACTCGTTGGTGGCACATAAGCTAGGATGCTTACATTGACAGTATCGCTTGATGATTGTCCATTTCCATCAGTAACGGTGAGTGTAGCCTGATAAGTACCAGGTGATGGGAAATAAACGGTTGGATTTCGAAGAGTAGAACTTGTAGGAGTGCCGTTTTGGAAGCTCCATTGCCAAGTTGCGTTTAAATGATTTAATGCAGAGTAATCGTCAAATCTAAACGAATCGGTTTCGCATACCACTATTTGCTGCAATTTGTCCACTGTAATTTGTGCAACTGGGGCTGTAGGTTGGTCGTAAAGTGAGCTTTCCCAAATTCCTTTTCCGTAGGAAGCAATACGTAATTTACCATCACGGTAAAACGGACGAGCAATGTCGGTATTGAAATAGGTTGGCAAATTAGCATTCACAATTTGCCAATCATTCATCGAGTTGTTGCGATAAAAAACAGTGCGTGCTGAACAAAAGTAGATTCCTCCATCAGTATTAGGAATGCAAACAATGCTATGTGCATTCTCTCCATTCAACATAGAAGTAGTGATATTTGACCAAGTACTGCCACCATTGGTTGTTTTAAACACTTTGGAACCGTTAGCTCCATCGGGATAACAAATCCAAAGGATGTTTTCGTTGGTATAATCTAATGCCAAAAGTATCTTTCGGCTATTGCCTGATGGAATGGTTAAGGATGTCCAAGTACTACCTCCATTGATTGTTTTCCAAATGGTGCCAACACTACCCGACTGAGGTTGTTGATTGAGATACATCACTTGTGAATTACTTCTTGAAATTTCAATGTATTTTACTTGATTGTTTACATTGGTACCAAATGCTTTTACCAAATTGTACGAAGCCCCTCCATCAGTACTTTTCCAAAGCTTGTTTTCATTTCCCAAAAACACAATATTGTAACAAGAAGGAAGAAACTCCATCTCGCTGGATTCTGCTGAATAATATGTTTCATTAGGACTCATGCCCATACTAAAAGAATTTACAGTTCCTGTGATGCTTGAAGGTAAATACTTCCCTCCAATATCTGAAAAATATGTTTTCTGATTATTCCCCGGATTGACATATCCAGTGCTAGCTTCTCCTCCACCTAAAGAAAGAAAATTACCTGGTCCATAATCTTCATCATAAGCAATGTTTCCATTGTGATATAAGCCTCCAACCAAAATATCTTTGTTCCAACCCGAACCAAAACCCCAATACTCAGAACCTCGGATGCCTGCATTCTTATGTTGTGTGGATAAGTCGAAGAAATCGGGGGAAGTAAATACTCCGCCATCAGTGGTCACCCAATAATTGTTTCCAATGGCTCTAAAATCTTGCATATCTACGTGCATATTCAAATTTCCTCCCGAAACATACCCTGCCACAGGATTAAAATTTTGTGCTCCATCAGAGGAACGATAGATGTTGAGCCCTCCAATCAATAATTTATTAGGGTCGGTGGCTGAAACCATGATGGCACAATTGTAAAATCCTTGATGATAAGTCCACCCAGGATTGCCATAAGCAAGGTTTAAGTGAGTGGCGGTGTATGGCCCACCATCAGGACCATTTGGCAAAGTCCATGAGGCAGCACCATCATAACTGCAATAAACCCCAATGAATCCATAATCGTTGGCTTTTGCTTCGCCAATAAGATAGGCATATACACGGTTAGTATCTGCTGGGGTTACACCAATACGAGCTCCACCATCATTTCTAGCAGCATCGGTAGATGAATACCATCCAGTGTTTTGAAGATTCCAAGTGGCACCCGCATCATTCGATTCGAAGAACTCACAAATAATTAAAGATGGATTGTCTTTTACTAGATACACCGTGTTTGGGTTAGCTGGATTAGCTTTCACATCAAACGATTTATCAGGATAAAGTTGTGTGAAACTTGTTCCTCCATCGAGAGAACGATATAATCCTGCATCGCAAGCAACAAGGACTATTTGCGTGTTTGCGCTATTAATTAAAATTTCGTTAGCGTTTAAATTGCTCGCTGAAAGAACCGTAGCCCAAGTAAGTCCTCCATCGGTACTTCGTTTTACAACTGGCCCACTTCCTGCAAAGACAATATTTGGGTTAGTAGGGTCTACCTCAATGGCGGTTATTCCACCACCAAAATCCTCGCCTAAACTAATACAAGCCCATGTATGTGCGGTGTCGGTGCTTTTGTAAACCTCGCCTGGCTCTGTTCCACAATACATCACATTGAGTGAAGAACTGCATTGATCGATGGAATAAACATTGGTTTGGTCGTTAGCCGGATTATTAGAATTGTCGTAAACTTGATAAGGCCCTACAGGGCTCCAAATGGGGTTCGATTTGGCAGATTTGGCGGTATTGTTTTTTAATTTAGAAGTGTAATCATCCTCATTTTTCAAATATTGATTCAAATCCATCGGAATGATAAATCCATTTTGGTCTATTCTATTGTCGAGGTCTCGTCTCCAACGCTTATAATATTGAGTGTGATATGATTTTTCGAACTTATGTTTGTCGTAATAGGCAGTGTATAATCGCTCCACTTCGAACACGTTTGGATGTTCGCTATACATTGCTTGTGCCCATGATGGCAAGGTGTTTATTTCGGCTGCCGATGGCTTGTACATTACCTGAGCACGACTTGATAAAGAAAAGAAGAGAATAAAAACGAAAGGGAATAGTAGCTTTTTTGTCATAATGATGCGGTTGAAGGACAAAAGTACGAACTTATTGCAGATTTCGCAATTCAAGATTATTAATTTTGTTTCGGAACAAAACCAAACATGTTTTATTATTAAAGTGTAAAAAAAGAAATCGACCTAGATGGTAATCATCAAAAAAAGAAGATTAGGTGGCGCAATAAAATTGGGAAGTAAAAACTAGGTTTTTCTTAGGAATTTTAAAATAATTCGATTTCTCCCTTTTCCGGAAAACCAGTTTTACAAAAAATGTGGGAACCCACAACAGGAGAAAAACGTTACTTTGGGCACTTGTGCAAACCCACAACAGGAGAAAAACGTTACTTTGGGCAGTTGTGCAAACCCGCAACACGAGAAAAACGATACTTTTGGCAGTTGTGCAAACCCACAACACGAGGAAAACGATACTTTTGTCAGTTGTGCAAACCCACAACACGAGGAAAACGTTACTTTGGGCACTTGTGGGTTTGCACAATAGGGGAAAAACTTTACTTTGGGCACATGCGGAAACCCACAACACGAGAAAAACGATACTTTTGACAGTTGTGCAAACCCACATTTGCCAAAAACCGTCATTTTGGCAGAAAACCTAAACCACAACTACCCCATTTGGATATTTTCCTGCCATACCTAAAATGATACTTATATATAAGGTGTGTTTTGGGTTGGATTTTCAAATTGGTAATTCCTAGCAATAACTTTTAGAAATAACTCATTCATTTGATACAAATGATTGCGAAATGTGGCTTCCACCCCCCCCTAACTTCATTCGAGAAAAAGGAACTAAAAATTGGTTAATTCTTGATAATGCTTTTGCTGATATGATAAAATAGCTGCTTGGCTGTGGTAGGTTTATCTATGTTTTCTATCAAACTTACAAAATCGCGTAAGTTTTTGTAATCACTTATTTCGGCCATTTCAACATCAGTCAATTCTTTAAAAGCCATCACCCAATCAGGAAACATTTTCTTCTCTATCTCACCTTGCATGATAAGATTGATATTGTTGTGCCTTTTGTCGTTGCAAATGTTTTCGTAAAGTTGCAAAATGTCCTCTTTTTCCCCTTCTATTATTTGAAGGAATTCTCTATTGTGAAAAAGAAGACATCCCGTAATTTTGAATTTTGTGTTGAATTCGCGGCACACATTTAATATGTCAATGATGTCTTTCTCCGAAACAAATTCTTCGGCAATACTGTTGTAAATTAGTTCGAAAAGCATGGGTTTATTTTTGTTCAAAGCTAAAACTAAGACATCAAGCAAAAATCACAAAATTGTATAATTTAGATTTTGATTGAATTATTCCGACCAATACATTCTTTTGTTTCCCTCAATTTTAACAAATTCGAATGGGGTAGAATTTAATTGTAAGTTCACGCTCACTTACTATATTTTATTAATTTAGCGGCTCAAAAAATAATCGTTATGAAAAAACACATTACATCATTCAAATCTTATTATCCAATTATCATGGTTTCGTTGCTCTTCACTTATGGCTGCGCACCTAAAAAATCGGATACAGCAACAACATCAACCATGAATAGTTCGAACCCATTAGTACAACCTTGGGATGCCCGTTACAACGGAGTTCCTGCATTCGACAAAGTAAACATCAAAGATTTTATCCCTGCCGAAGAAATTGGAATTGCGCTTCAACGCAACGAAATAAATGCAATTGCAAATAACACTGAAACACCCAATTTCGCGAACACTATTGAAGCCATCGAAAAAACCGGCATTGTTCGCAAACAAGTAGAAGCCGTTTACAACATTTGGACTTCTAACATGGGGTCACCAGAACTAGATTCAATTCAAGAAAAAATAGAACCAAGAATAGCTGCTTTCAGCGATTCGGTTACTCAAAACACAGCTTTATTTAAACGCATCGAAGCAGTTTACAACTCTCCCGAAAAAGAAAAGTTGAATGCTGAACAACAACGCTTGTGTTTTAAATATTACAACAATTTTGTGCTTGCGGGTGCCAAACTTGACGATAAGAGCAAAGCACGTGTGGCCGAAATAAATCAAAAACTAGCAGGATTGTTCACTAAATTCAACCAACACCAAATGGCTGACGAAGGTGATAAATACTTGGAGATAACTGATGCAAAAGACCTTGACGGAATGACGGAAGAGTTAAAAGCCGCAGCAGCATCAGCAGCCGAAAAGAAAGGGAAGAAAGGAAGTTGGATAATTGCAAACACTCGTTCGTCCATCGAACCATTTTTGGCAAGTGCCACCAACCGTTCTCTGCGCGAAAAAGCTTGGCGCATGTTCATCAGTCGTGGCGACAATGGTGATGCTAACGATAACAATGCCATCATTCCAGAAATATTACAACTAAGGGCAGAACGCGCAAAACTTTTGGGGTATGCCACACATGCTCATTGGCGCCTTGCCGACAAAATGGCAAAAACTCCAGAAAAAGCAATGGCTTTGTTGGAGTCGGTATGGACACCTGCCGTGGAACGTGTGCACGAAGAAGTGAAAGACATGCAACAATTGGCTGATAAGGAAGGTGCTAAAATAAAGATTGAAGCTTGGGATTATCGTTTTTATGCTGAGAAAGTGCGCAAAGCCAAATACGACCTCGATCAAAATGAAGTGAAACAATACTTGCAGTTAGAAAAATTGCGCGAAGGACTGTTTTATGTGGCAGGAGAATTATTCAATCTTCAATTTACACAAGTGAACGATGTACCTGTATTTCATCCTGATGTTAGAGTATTTAAAGTAACTAATAAAGTAACAGGAAAACAAGTTGGTATGTGGTATTTCGACCCCTATGCACGCAAAGGAAAACGTTCGGGTGCTTGGATGACAGCATATCGCGACCAAGAAAAATTGAATGGCGACATTACCACCATTGTTTCGAACAATTGTAATTTCATAAAAGGTAAAGAAGGAGAACCTGTACTTATTTCATGGGAAGATGCACGTACCTTGTTCCATGAGTTTGGACATGCATTGCATGGTTTAAATTCGAATGTTACTTATCCAATGCTTTCGGGAACCAATGTGGTTACCGATTATGTCGAGTTTCCTTCACAATTATTAGAAAGATGGTTATCAACCCCTGAAGTATTAAATCAATTTGCTTTGCATTACAAAACAGGTGCTCCAATTCCAAAAGCATTGGTTGATAAAATAAATAATGCTTCTAAATTCAATACAGGCTTTACAACCGTAGAAACACTTTCAAGCGCCTTGGTGGATATGAAAATTCATTTAGCAGGTTCTGAAATAATCGACCCGAAAAAATTCGAAAAACAAACTTTGGAAGAATTAAAAATGCCATCGGAAATGGTGATGCGTCATCGTTTACCAGCTTTCGGACATATCTTCTCTAGCGATGGTTACTCAGCCGGATACTACAGTTATCTTTGGGCAGAAGTGTTGAGTGCCGATGCTTTTGCAGCGTTTACCGAAGCAGGAGGTGCTTATGATAAAACCGTTGCGAAGAAGCTTTACGATAACGTGTTTAGTGTTGGTGGCACTGTGGATGAAGCTACAGCTTACCGCAATTTCAGAGGTCACGACCCAAGTTCGGATGCCTTGATGATTAAATCAGGATTTAAAGTAGTGTCGAAGAAATAAACATCTTTGATTCATAAATTTAAAATCACGAGCAACATTGCTCGTGATTTTTTTTGCTCAATAGGAAAACTCATTCGTTTATCATGAAAAATAAATTGCACTAATTGGTTGACTGATTGCTGTAAAATTTCAAAATCTTAGAATACGTTCGCATGTTTCGTCAACTCATATTATTTGCTACTTTTGCCAAAACAATATTTTTATTAATATGAAATCGATATTAACATTCATGCTTGCGGTAACTTTATCGGCATCCGCTTTTTCTCAAAACAATAGTCTTATCGTATATTCTCAAGAAGGCTTAAAATTCTCTCTTATCCTAAATGGAGTTTTACAAAATCAACATCCTTCTACTAACGTCAAGGTAACTGGACTCAATGCTAATAACTATGATGGAAAAGTGATATTCGAAAACAAAATGCCGGATGTGAATGCTACTATTTACCTTATGTATGCAGGTAATCCAACTCAAAACACCGAATACAATTATTCGATCACCAAGGTGAAAGAAAAATATAAAATCAAGTTCAGAAGCATTGCTCCTATTACCATGGAACAAGTCGAAGCCCCAGACCCTCAACAAACTGTTGTAGTATTTTCGGCAGTTCCATTGTTTTCTACCAATATCACCACCACTACTACAACTACGACAACTACCACTAGCGGACAAACTGGAAATGGAGGGGTAAATATTAATGTAAATATAGTTGACCCTTTGTTAACTGCAAATCAAGAGGAGCATTACGAGCAAGATAACCACCACGACCGTGATGGCAACAATCATCGTAACGAAAAAGAGGAACATAATGGACATAACGACCGATACAATGGCAATGACCACCGTGTGTATGTGCTCGATGGCTACAATGGAGTATATGGTTGTCCTTATCCAATGGCTGCTTCGGAATTCGAAAGTGCAAAACAATCCATTTCATCGAAAAGTTTTGAAGAAAGCAAACTCACCATTGCAAAACAAATAATTGGCAGCAATTGCATGCTTTGTTCACAAATAAAGGAAATGATGAATCTGTTCAGTTTCGAAGCCTCGAAGCTTGACCTTGCTAAATTTGCTTGGAAATATAGCCTTGACAGAGGTAATTATTATAAGTTGAACGATGCATTTACTTTCGAATCGTCAATTGATGAACTAAGTAAGTACACTCAAAGTCATTAAACATTAGTTTGAAATAGTTCTGTAGAAAGTGGTGCAAAAGATTGCGAAAGCAAAGCTTTTGTATATTAAACAGGAATTTTTGTACTAAAATTAACTTTATGAACAAATCCTGATTTTCTTCCTTCAAAAATCAATCTATACACTAAACTGTATCTATTACCAAGATATCATTCACTAATTTAATTTTATTACTTTCGCCAACATTATTAATGAATGAACACCCATAGGGCAAGGAACAAAATACAATATGCTTTTTAATTCTTTACACTTTGCTTTATTTCTTCCGCTCATTTTTATACTTTACTGGTTTGTTTTCAACCGAACAGTACGCATCCAAAACTCCTTACTATTGGTTTCGAGTTACTTTTTTTATGCTTGTTGGGATTATCGTTTTTTGTTTCTACTCATATTCTCTACACTATTGGATTATTTCACCGCTTTGCGGATGAAAGAAACTGAAAAACCTCATTTACGTAAGTTTTGGTTTTGGCTTAGTGTATGCATCAATCTAGGTTTTTTAGCCATCTTTAAGTATTACAATTTTTTTTCCTCGTCTTTTGCACAAGCCCTTTCTTTAGTAGGGATTAAAGCCAATTTTGTAACACTTTCAGTGATTTTACCTGTGGGAATATCGTTCTATACTTTTCATGGCTTATCTTATGTGATTGATGTTTATAAGAAAAGAATACAACCTGTAAGTAATTTTGTTGATTACTCTGTGTTTGTTAGTTTTTTCCCATTATTGGTGGCAGGGCCTATTGAGCGAGCAACACATTTATTACCACAAATAAGGGCTAAAAGAAGTTTTGATTATTCAACGGCCATGGATGGAATGCGTCAAATATTATGGGGGTTGTTCAAAAAAGTGGTCATTGCAGATAATTGCGCGGAGTATGCCAATACCATTTTTGCTCATTCAGCAAACTTTTCGGGAAGCACTAATTTGCTAGGAGCCATTATTTTTGCAACACAAATCTATTGCGACTTTTCGGGATATTCTGACATTGCGCTTGGTACAGCACGATTGCTTGGTATAGAATTGTTGCGTAATTTTGCATTCCCCTATTTCTCCCGCGATATTGCAGAGTTTTGGAGACGTTGGCACATTTCTCTCTCCTCGTGGTTCAGGGACTACGTATATATCCCTTTAGGTGGCAGCAAAGTCCCTAAATGGAAAAGTGTTAGAAATATATTTATAATTTTCCTTTTGAGTGGATTTTGGCACGGAGCAAATTGGACCTTTTTGTTTTGGGGTGCACTAAACGCTTTGTATTTTCTGCCATTGCTACTTCTTAATAGAAATAGGAATAATTTGGAAATAGTCGCTCAAGGCAAACTTTTACCCTCCATCAAAGAACTGTTTCAGATGCTTACAACATTTGCAATTACTGTTTTGGCATGGATATTTTTCAGAGCCGATAACCTTACCGATGCATTTCATTATTTATCGCGAATATTTTCACGTTCATTGTTCAGCTTACCTCAAGGCAATGCCTTTATTGCTTCGTTCCATCCGTATGTTATTTTTTTACTTATTGGAATTCTCATTATAGTGGAATGGTTTGGTAGGGAATATAAGTATGCTCTGGCTGATATGGGATTGGTAAAAAACAAAACGATACGTTACTTGAGTTATTACCTTTTGGCAATGACTATTTTTTTTGTAGGTGGAAAAGGCCAACATTTTATTTATTTCCAATTTTAGAATGAAACAGTTTCTGATTAAAATCACATTATTTGCTTTGGCAGTTGGTCTTTCCATCTTTTTTGTTTTCTCTCTGGCAGATGGGTATTCAGATGCTTTGTATATGCGTTTTGCGACTTCTCAAAAACAATCATTAATTTTAGGTACCTCACGTGCTGCTCAAGGGTTGATTCCAAGCGAAATAGCAAAGATAATTTCACCTCATAAAATAATGAATGAGTTTTATAATTATGGGTTTTCGATTACACATTCGCCTTGGGGGCCAACTTATTTAGCCAGTATTAAAAAGAAAATAAGACCGGCTACTAAAGACGCAATATATATTCTTGCTGTTGACCCTTGGACTGTATCGAGTACCACAAAGAATCCAAACGATTCTTCTCATTTCGAGGAATTGGATCATGCAGTGGCTAATGTACCGGCTGTGAATATGAACCCCAATTTGTTTTACCTCACAAATTATTATTTTGACCCTTATGTTTTTATTTTATGGAGAAAGTGGATACATCCTCGTGGATTTATTAATGATGATGGCTGGTTGGAAATAAGTATCGAAATGGATAGTGCATCGGTAAAAGAACGAGAAGACCGACTCATAACCAACTATACGAATAATAATTTGGTTCGATATCACTTTTCGGATTTGAGGTTCGTATATTTGGAAAAGACAATTGATTTTTTAAAAACACATGGTAAGGTATATTTGGTAAGAATGCCATTGCATAGGCGAATGTTTGAAATTGAACAAAAACTAATGCCTAATTTTGATAGTTTAATTAATTCGCTTTGTGTAACCAAGCAGGTTGATTATTTTAATTACGTTGATGAATTAAACACCTATAAGTTTACAGACGGCAATCATTTATACAAAACATCTGCTAAGAAATTATCAATTGATTTGGCAAAACGAATTGCCAATTCGGCTAGGTAATGCATCTGTGTGATAAGATTTAAGAATAGAATACATTTAGTAAATGAATTTCACTAAACTACGAGTTACCAATTGATCGAGGAGATAATTTTGGAACTTGCCCCTACTCTACTTTGCACATAAAACTTCGAAATATGTGAAGCAGTTTTTAGTACTTCTTCATTATCCAATAATTTCAACGTGTTCTTGTATTCGTTTGCGTTTGATACAGAAAAAGCTCCACCCAATTCAATGAGTTCCTTCGCTTCGTTAAATTTATGAAACTCAGGTCCAAAAATAACGGGCATGCCAAAGGTGGCTGCTTCTAAAATGTTGTGTATACCTTTTCCAAAGCCTCCTCCAATAAACGCGAGGCTTCCATAATTATATAGCGAAGACAACATACCAATATTGTCAATTATCAATACATCAGCAGTAAGAATATTCTCTTCATTTGCTTCTGAGTAACGAAGTATTTCGGCTGGCACGCTGTGTCCATGATCAGCTAGATTATATTCGACTGATTTTTTGTAACTATATGTTTCCATCACCTTGAGAATGTGTTTTTCATCAATCTCGTGTGGCACAATAACCCATTTAAAATTACTAAACTTTTTTGAGGATACTATTTCATCGTCTTTAGGCCAAGTGCTGCCTGCAATTAAAAGGTTGCTCTTGCCTTTAAATTTTTCAATCAACGGGAAACGTTTTGCATTTTTAGCAATGTCTGCCACACGATCAAATCGTGTATCACCACAAACAGAGGTGTTCTTGTAACCAATTTGGTTTAATAGAATTTGTGAACGATTGTCTTGAAGATAAAAATGAGTGAAACAGTTTAATTGATTTCGGAACCAAGACCCATACCATTTGAAGAAATAATGATTATCTCTGAATATCCCAGAAATTAGATAAGTAGGAATGTTTAATACGCTTAACTCGTGAAGATAATTGAACCAAAATTCGTACTTCACAAAAAATACTATTGATGGTTTTAGTTCACGAATAAATTGTTTAGCTTTTGTTTTCGTATCAATTGGAAGATAAAATACATAATCAGCATGTGGATAGTACTTTCTAACCTCATAACCCGATGGGGAAAAGAAAGTAAGTGCAATTTTAATCTTATTGAAATTGCTCTGAGGTGGATTGGTTAATTTCAATCGCTCTATCATTGGCCGAGCTTGCTCAAACTCTCCTAAAGAGGCACAATGAAACCAAATAATTTCAGAATCTAAATCTTCCTTTCGTATATGTATCAATTGCTGATTTCTTCCATTTACCCACAATTTAGCTTTTGGTAAAAAAAAAGATGCTAACCTGATGGAGAAATGATAAAGATGTATGACAATATTGTATACTAATTTCATAAACTTTTTGAATAAGGGAGACTAACAAGAAAAGATTAATGTGTATAAAATTCCGAAGGTGGTTTTTTGTATAAAGGGAGAATCCATGCAAGACGAGCCCCGTATAGAATATCTAATCTTTTCTTTGTATCTTGAGACATAGAATCATAATCAAAACTTCTTCTATTTTGAGTGAAGCCTTGAAGGCATTCTAGTCCAAAATAAAAGTTAGCCATTCTATTATTACTCAAATACAAGTATCCTATGTTTTCGGTAAGCAAGAAACCATTGGTCAACTTGTCATAACCTTTCTTATAGTCTTTATCGAGTGCTGGTACATTATTTCCAATCACTTCGATTCTAATCTTATGTTGAATAAATCCGAACCCCATATTAACAACAATTCCTGAATTTGGATTAGGTTTCTTAAAATGAAACATACCTCCAAGAGTCCCAGAGACAGTAAACCCCCTTTCATAAGTTTTTATGTTCGCAAACTGTCCTTCTCTGTCGATTATATTTCCTTCAGGTGTAGCTATACTAGTAAACATTTTTTCGTTTATTTGATTACCAAAAAAATACCCTCCGTTTACACCTAACATAATGTAGGGAATTGTTTTGAAATCGACATTGATCTGAATGGAAGAATTATTACCAAAACGATTAGCCATATCTCCTCCTGGCATTTGATAACCGTATGATAGACTAACCAAGGGAGTGTAGATGGAAGAATCCTTAATACTTACTTGAGCATATCCGTAAACTGAAAAAAAAAGGAAAACAAAAAATACGTGTTTTTTCATAGTTTTAAAAGTGCGCTAAAAGTACTATTTTATTAGGAAAACAAGATTAAAAAAATGGAATATAAGAATTGATATTTTTATTACCTTTGCGAACCTAAAATAAAAAGTATGGAAAAAGTAGTGAAAAAAATACAAATGGTTGACTTAAAAAGTCAATATGAAAAAATAAAAACACAAGTTGATATTGCAATTCAGAATGTAATCGATAATACAGCATTTATAAATGGGCCTGAAGTGAAGGAATTCCAAAAAGAATTAGAAACTTATCTTCATGTAAAACATGTGATACCGTGTGCTAATGGTACAGATGCGCTTCAAATTGCAATGATGGCTCTTGATTTGAAGCCAGGTGATGAAGTTATTACAGCAGATTTTACATATGTGGCAACAGCAGAAGTTATAGGTTTGCTAGGTTTAAAGCCTGTATTGGTTGATGTTATTCCAAACACTTTTGACATTGACGTAAACGCCATAGAAAAAGCGATTACCCCTAAAACAAAAGCCATTGTTCCTGTTCACCTTTTTGGACAATGTGCGAATATGGAAGCAATAATGGCTTTGGCTAAGAAACATAATCTATACGTAATTGAAGATACAGCACAAGCCATTGGTGCTGATTACATTTATTCAGATGGAACTAAAAAGAAAGCGGGAACCATTGGAACAATAGGTTGTACTTCTTTTTTTCCTTCAAAAAATTTAGGTTGTTATGGTGATGGTGGAGCTATTTTCACTAATGATGATGCATTAGCAAGCAAACTTCGAATAGTTGCGAATCATGGTCAAACAGCTCAATATATCCATGATTTGATTGGTGTTAATTCTCGTTTGGATAGTATTCAAGCAGCAATTCTAAGAATTAAATTACGTGAATTAGACGCATATTGTATAGCACGAAATACTGCGGCAAAATACTATGATGCAGCATTCGCAAATCATCCTAAACTAAAAACTCCTGAACGAGCAACCTATTCAAGTCACGTATTTCATCAATACACTTTACAATTGAACAGTGTTGATAGAAATGCTCTTCGTGAATTTCTTGCATCTAAAGAAATTCCTGCAATGATTTACTACCCGATACCTTTGCATTTACAAAAAGCCTATCTAGATAATCGTTACAAACAAGGTGATTTTCCTGTTACTGAAAAGCTATGTGCAACTGTAGTCTCTCTGCCAATGCATACTGAACTTGAAACCGAAACATTAAAATACATAACAGATTCTGTGTTGGAATTTGTAAACAAATAATAATTTAAATTTTAATTTATGAATATTGCAGTTGTAGGAACAGGATATGTAGGTTTGGTTACTGGTACTTGTTTAGCTGAAACAGGTAACCATGTGATTTGCGTTGACATCAACCAAGAAAAAGTAAAGATGATGCAAGCTGGTGAGGTACCAATTTATGAACCTCATTTGGATGTTCTTTTTGAAAGGAACATAAAGCAAGGTCGTTTGAGTTTTACGACCAACCTAGAAGAAGCTATTGAGAGTGCTAAAATCATCTTTCTTGCCTTACCGACTCCTCCAGGTGAAGATGGTTCAGCAGATTTGAGTTATATTTTAGGTGTAGCAAACGACTTAGGTAAAATTATTAAAGATTATAAAGTCATCGTTGACAAAAGCACGGTGCCTGTTGGTACTGCCGATAAAGTACGTGAAGCTATTGCAAAAAATGCAAAAATAGAATTCGATGTGGTCTCAAATCCTGAATTTTTAAGGGAGGGATTTGCAGTAGATGATTTTATGAAACCTGACAGAGTTGTTATCGGAGCAAGTTCTGAAAGAGCTCGTAAAAGAATGGAAGAACTTTATAAACCTTATGTTCGGCAAGGCAACCCAATTTTGTTCATGGATGAGAAATCTGCTGAGCTTACTAAATACGCAGCAAATGCTTTCCTAGCAACAAAAATTACATTCATGAATGAAATTGCGAATTTATGTGAAAAGTTGGGTGCAGATGTAGATGCTGTTAGAATTGGCATCGGAAGTGATGCTCGTATTGGAAAACGTTTTCTATTCCCTGGAATAGGATATGGAGGAAGTTGTTTTCCAAAAGATGTTCAAGCATTGGCTAAGTCAGCAGCTGAAGTGAATTACAATTTCAGAATATTGGATTCGGTTATGGATATAAACGAAAAGCAAAAAACCATTATCGTTCCAAAAATAAAAGATTTCTTTAAAGGAAATTTAAAAGGCAAAAAATTAGCAATATGGGGATTAGCATTTAAACCAGATACTGATGATATTCGTGAGGCTCCTGCATTATACATTATTGATGAATTGCTAAAAGAAGGGGTTAGTATTTCGGCATACGACCCTGAAGCAATGAATAATGTTCGCAATATCTTGGGTGATAAAATAAGCTATGCAAATGATGAGTATGAAGCATTGGCGAACGCAGATGCCTTATTAATTGCAACTGAATGGAGTTTGTTTCGCACCCCTGACTTTGAAAAAGTATCATCATTGTTGAAAACAAAAACAATTTTTGATGGTCGAAATTTATATGGTATCGACCAAATGAAGGAACTTGGATATTATTATTCTTCAATCGGTAGAGAAACTGTTCAATAATATGAAAAGAGTATTAATAACAGGAGCTGCAGGCTTTTTGGGTTCTCATCTTTGTGATAAATTTATCAGAGAAGGATACCATGTAATGGCAATGGATAACCTTATCACTGGAGATCTCAAAAACATTAGTCATTTAATGAATCTTGAACATTTTGAATTTTATCATCATGATGTTTCAAAATTTGTTCACATTCCTGGGGAAGTTGACTACATACTTCACTTTGCTTCTCCTGCTTCACCAATTGATTATTTGAAAATCCCAATACAAACTTTAAAAGTTAGTTCTCTTGGCACTCACAACTTACTGGGATTAGCGAGAGTTAAGAAATCAAGAATACTAGTAGCATCTACTTCAGAAGTTTATGGAGACCCTCTTGTTCATCCTCAAACAGAAGAATACTGGGGAAATGTAAATCCTGTTGGACCACGTGGAGTATACGATGAGGCAAAACGTTTTATGGAAGCAATGACCATGGCCTACCATACTTATCATCAGGTTGAAACACGAATCATCCGTATTTTTAATACTTACGGCCCTAGAATGCGACTGAATGATGGACGTGTGTTGCCAGCATTTATTGGGCAAGCCTTGAGAGGAGAAGATTTAACCATGTTTGGGGATGGTTCTCAAACAAGATCATTTTGTTATGTTGATGATTTAGTTGATGGGATATACAAACTTTTAATGAGTGATTATGTACAACCTATGAACATAGGTAATCCTAGTGAAATAACCATCAAGGAATTTGGTGAAGAAATAATTAAACTTACAGGAACTTCACAAAAACTAATTTCCAAACCATTACCACAAGACGATCCTAAACAACGCAAACCTGATATTTCAAAAGCTAGGGCAATACTTGGTTGGGAACCAAAAGTGGAAAGAGCAGAAGGTTTGAAAAAGACTTACGAATACTTTCAATCTCTTTCAAAAGAAGAATTAAACAAAACCGAACATCGTCAATTTTAATAATGGAGAAAAAGTATTATTCGCACGAAACTGCGATAATTGATAGTGATTGTAAGATTGGTAAAGGCACCAAAATTTGGCATTTTTCACATATCATGTCTAACTGTGTTCTTGGAGAAAATTGCAATATCGGGCAGAATGTCGTAGTATCCCCTGAAGTAATTTTAGGTCGAAATGTTAAGGTTCAAAATAATGTATCTATCTACACTGGGGTTACGTGTGATGACGATGTTTTTCTTGGTCCTTCAATGGTTTTTACAAATGTAATTAACCCAAGAAGTGCTATCAACAGAAAAAACGAATATGCAAAAACTCATGTTGGTAAAGGCGCCTCGATAGGTGCAAATGCAACTATTGTTTGTGGTCACGATATTGGTGAATACGCTTTTATTGGTGCCGGAGCAGTTGTTACAAAAAATGTTCAAGCATATTCATTATGGGTAGGAAATCCTGCGAAACAAATTGGTTGGATTAGTGAATATGGGCATCGTCTGAATTTTGATAAAGAAGGATCTGCGATTTGCAAAGAAAGTAAAGAGACCTACAAATTAAAAAAAGGTGTTGTTTCAAAATTGCAAGTTTGATTTCGTTAAATTCGTCATAATTTTTTTCGAATCGTAAAAAACACAAAATGGATAATTCAAAAATAAAATTCGCAATAGTTGGACAAGGGCATATCGGTAAACGGCATGCAGAAATGATTCGCAGAAATGAGGAAGCTAGTCTAGTAGCCGTATGCGACATTATGCCTAAAGATTTGCTTGGAATATCCGATATCGCAGAGAAATTTTATTCAACTTTAGAGGATATGATTTTAAATCATCCTGAAATAGATGTAATATCAATCTGTACTCCGAATGGCTTACATGCCAAACATTCAATAACTGCGCTAGAAGCAGGCAAAAATATTGTATGTGAAAAACCAATGGCGCTTACTAAAGCAGATTGTGAAAACATGTTGTTTAAAGCGCTTCAAAACCGCAAAACGGTTTTTTGTGTGATGCAAAATAGATACTCCCCACCTTCTGTTTGGTTGAAAAAAATAATAGAAGAAAAAATACTTGGGAAAGTTTACATGGTTCAACTGAACTGCTATTGGAATAGAGATGAACGTTATTACAAAAAAGGTGGTTGGAAAGGAACTCAGGATTTGGATGGAGGTACCTTATTCACTCAATTTTCTCACTTTATCGATATCATGTATTGGCTTTTTGGCGATATAAAAAATATCACAGCACGATTTAATGACTTTAACCATGCTAGTCTTACTGAATTCGAAGACAGTGGTTTTGTGAATTTCGACTTTAATAATGGAGGAATAGGCAGCATTAACTATTCAACAGCAGTAAATGATAAAAATCTTGAAAGTAGCATAACTATTATTGGATCAAAAGGCAGTGTGAAAGTTGGTGGTCAATACATGGATAAGGTTGAATATTGCAACATTGAAAACTATATACTTCCTGAACTTGGCCCCACCAACGAAGCTAATGACTATGGCAGCTACAAAGGTTCGGCAAATAATCACCCGCAAATTTTCGCGAATGTAATTGATACTTTAAAAGGTAGAACAACAATAACAACCAATGCCATGGAAGGCCTTAAAGTTGTTGATATTATTGAACGAATTTACTCCTTAAGAAAAGAGAATAGGAAATCATGATAAAGAAAATACTAAATAAAGAAGCTAAAATTGCATTGATTGGGCTCGGATATGTTGGATTACCAATTGCTTTAGCTTTTGCAAAAAAAGTCAAAGTAATTGGCTTCGATATTAATGAAGAAAGGGTGAAGATGATGCAAAACAAACTCGACCCTTCACAAGAATTAGATTCCAAAGAATTTGAAGGTTGTGATATCGAATTCACCACATCAATAGATGTATTAAGACAAGCCAACTTTTTTATTGTAGCTGTGCCTACCCCTATTGACGAGCATAATCTTCCTGATTTGAAACCCTTGCTAGGGGCTTCTCTCTCAGTCGGAAAAGCTTTAAAAAAAGGGGATTACGTAGTTTACGAATCTACAGTTTATCCTGGGTGTACAGAAGAAGACTGCATTCCTGTGTTAGAGACTGAATCAGGTCTGAAATTTAAAACTGATTTTAAAGTTGGATATTCACCTGAGCGAATAAATCCAGGTGACAAAGAACATACGATTACTAAAATATTGAAAGTGGTGTCTGGCTGTGATGAGGAATCATTAGACGTGATTGCTGAAACTTATAAAATTATAGTAGAACCAGGTGTGCACAAAGCTCCTTCGATAAAAGTGGCTGAGGCTGCCAAAATAATTGAAAACACACAAAGAGATGTGAACATATCTTTAATGAATGAGTTATCCATTATTTTCAGTAGAATAGGCATCAATACCTTCGATGTGCTGGAAGCTGCTGGCACAAAATGGAATTTTTTAAAATTTTCTCCTGGTTTAGTTGGTGGGCACTGCATCGGTGTTGACCCTTACTATTTGACCTATAAGGCAGAAGCATTGGGTTATCATTCAAGAGTTATTAATTCTGGACGATATGTAAACGACTCAATGGGATTCTATGTTGCCAAACAAACAGTGAAGAACATCATCGCTGCAAAAAAGAATATTTCTCAATCAAGAGTATTGGTGATGGGCGCTACATTTAAAGAAAATGTAAGTGATATTCGAAACTCGAAAGTTGCAGATGTGATCAATGAATTTGAATCATTTGGAGTAAAAGTGGACTTGATTGACCCTTACGCTTCTTCGGACGAACTAAAACACGAATATGGATTTGGATTGGTTGAAAAACCTGGAACAGGATATGATGCTGTGGTTGTTTGTGTCAACCATAAAGAATATCTTGATTTGAATGAAGAATATTACAAAACACTCTTGTCTGATGGAGGAATAGTGGTAGATGTGAAAGGAATCTTAAGAGGGAAAATTAAAAATTTGACCTATTGGAGTCTTTAATAATAAATAGGTTTTAATTCTATAAGTAAATTTAGATGGAGAAAATTTTAATTACTGGAGGAGCTGGTTTTATTGGCTCACACGTTGTCAGATTATTTGTTACTAAATACCCCAATTACCATATTTTTAATCTTGATAAATTAACTTATGCGGGGAATCTTGCCAACCTAAAGGATATTCAAGATAAATCGAATTACACTTTTGTAAAAGGTGATATTGTTGATGCAGCTTTCATCAGCGACCTTTTCGCTAAACACGATTTTGTTAAAGTAATTCATCTTGCTGCCGAAAGTCATGTAGATAGAAGCATTTCGAATCCACTTGAATTTGTAATGACCAATGTTATCGGCACCGTTAATTTATTAAACGCTGCAAAAACGGCTTGGAAAAACCATTATGCTAGGCATCGCTTTTATCATGTATCTACTGATGAAGTGTACGGAACGCTAGGCGAAACAGGCATGTTTACCGAAACCACAGCCTATGACCCGCACAGCCCCTACTCTGCTTCAAAAGCTAGTTCTGATCATTTTGTTCGAGCATATCATGATACATTTGGCTTAGATGTAGTTATTTCAAATTGCTCTAACAATTATGGAAGTTATCACTTTCCTGAAAAACTCATCCCGCTTTCTATTTACAATATTAAAAACAATAAATCGATTCCTGTTTATGGAAAAGGCGAGAACATTCGCGACTGGCTTTTTGTAGAAGATCATGCAAGAGCAATTGATTTAATTCTTCATCAAGCTAAATCGGGAACTACCTATAATATTGGAGGGCATAACGAATGGACAAATATCGATTTGATACGTTTGTTATGCAATATCATGGACAAAAAACTAAAACGGGAAACAGGTGCTTCGGCAAAACTGATTACGTTTGTTAAAGACCGTGCTGGTCATGATTTGCGTTATGCTATTGACTCTTCAAAACTTCAAAAAGAGCTAGGCTGGACACCTTCATTACAATTTGAGGAAGGTCTTGAAAGAACAGTGGATTGGTACCTTACGAATGAAGAGTGGTTAAATAACGTAACCTCGGGAACTTATAAGACCTACTACGAAGAACAGTATGTAAAAAGATAATTAATTAGATGTTGAGTGAAAGAACAAATGAAATTCCCATTCAATCATTCTCAATTTTGAAAAACCATAAATAATGTATACCAATTCTTTTCATTCGATAACTATTTCTGACAAAACCTTTTTGGTAACTGGTGGTGCAGGTTTTATTGGTTCCAATATTGTTGAATATCTTTTTCTTCATCATGCCAAAAAAGTAATTGTACTTGATAATTTGTCGACTGGATTTATAGAAAATCTTCAACCGTTTCTTTTGCGTGTTGATTTCAATTTTATTAATGGTGATATTTGCAATATGGATGATTGCAATAATGCTTGCCTTGGAGTTGATTATGTTTTTCATCAAGCGGCATTGGGCTCAGTGCCACGATCAATTAAGAACCCAATTGCTACGCACAATGTAAACGCTACTGGTTTTCTAAATGTGTTGTTGGCAGCGCGAGATGCAAATGTAAAACGTGTAGTCTATGCAAGTTCTTCATCAGTTTATGGCGATAGTAAAATACTTCCAAAGGTGGAACATCAATTGGGAAAACAACTTTCGCCTTATGCTGTCTCAAAAATGACAAATGAATTGTATGGAGAAATTTTTGCAAAAACGTATTCCATGGAAATTATCGGGCTACGTTATTTCAATATTTTCGGCCCTCGTCAAAATCCGCAAGGCGAATATGCTGCTGCAATTCCTTTATTTATAAATGCGTTGAGGCAGAACCAAGCACCTGCATTAAATGGTGATGGTGAACAAACTCGTGATTTTACATTTGTTGCAAATGCGGTACAAGCCAATGTAAAAGCCATGTTTGCAGAAAATATTAATACAAAAGGAGATGTGTTCAACATAGCTGTTGGAGAACGAATATCGTTGAATCAATTGGTACAAGTTCTTAAAGAGCTTATTGGCTCTACCATTGAGCCAACTTATCGAGCTGAGCGCCCTGGCGATATTCGCGATTCGCTTGCCGATATTACCAAAGCAAAAACGATACTTAATTATCAACCTCAAATAAAAATTAAAGAAGGATTGAAATACACTTTAGAATGGTTCAAAAAAATATAAGATTGTTTGAATCCTCTTCTATTGCCTCTATTACCAACTATTAACAACTCAAATTAAAATAAAATTGGGACTATTTTCAAGATTTAAAAAGAATAAACGACTGGAGATTC
The DNA here is from genome assembly GCA_037131555.1 of Bacteroidota bacterium. GTDB lineage: Bacteria > Bacteroidota > Bacteroidia > 2-12-FULL-35-15 > 2-12-FULL-35-15 > 2-12-FULL-35-15. Next base: position 2,829 of record JBAXQU010000030.1, on the reverse strand, counting down.
CAGTTGAATTGTCGAGCATAGGTGTGGATATGCACTCGCATTTTATACCCGGAATTGATGATGGTGCCAAAACACTTGAGGACAGTGTAGAAATGATAACCTCTATGCATGAATTGGGTTATCGAAAAGTAATTACTACTCCGCACATCATGAGTGATTATTATAAAAACTCTAACAAAACTATTTTGGATGGTTTAGAAACTGTAAAATCAAAACTTGCTGAAAACAATGTACCTATTGAGGTAGATGCTTGTGCAGAGTATTACCTCGATTTTGATTTCGAACGAAAATTGGATGAAGAAAAAATGTTGACTTTTGGAAACAAGCATATTCTGTTCGAGATTTCATACATGAATCCACCTGATAATTTATTTCACGTTATATTTAAAATGCAGATGCTTGGCTACAAGCCTATTTTGGCTCATCCTGAGCGTTATAATTTTTGGCATACCGAATTCGATAAGTATGAAACCATGGTGGACAAAGGGGTTTTGCTTCAAATGAACATCAATTCTTTATCGGGTTATTACTCGTTGGCAACAAAAAAAATAGCCGAAGAATTGATTGACAAAAACATGATTTCCTTTATTGGTACCGATTGTCATCATACTGGACATATCAAACTTTTGAAAGAAGTGGTGTACGAACCGCATCTTAAAAAACTAATTGATAGCGGAAACTTGCTTAATCAAACACTTTAAATGAATATAAATACAGGTGATAAGGTTCGATTTCTGAATGAAAAAAGAGAAGGAACTGTAACACGGATTATCAACAAAACTACCGTGAATGTAGTGATTGAAGATGATTTCGAAATACCTGTTTTGATTTCGGAATTAGTGGTGATAACCGACACTACCAATGAAAAGACTGTTGCTAGCTTGATACAACATGCAGTATCCAAAACAGAGAAAGTAGCCCAAACCATAAAAACCATTCAAGAAGGCATATACATTGCTTTTTCACCCGAAAACGCAAATGATATTCAACGTTCGAACATGAATGTTTGGTTCATCAACCAAACGGCTTATAAAACACTCTTCACTTTTTCGGTTTTCAAAAACCAAATGTACACTACGCTCGAAGCTGGCGAGATGAATGCTTTTAGTTCGGCTTTGATTGATACCATGGAGAAAAACCAAATTGAACAATTATCAAATTTTAAACTGGACGTGGTGTTTTACGACACCAAATCACATACCTCGCAACCACCGGTGAGCGAGCGAATAAAATTTAAAATTGTGAAATTGTACAAAGAAAATATTTTCGAAGAAAACGATTTTATTCCCGAAAAGGCTTATATCATTAATGTTGCTCAACTCGACAATGAATCGGAATTTGAAAAAAGCAAAATTAATCAAGAAGAATTATCGAAAGTATTGTTACAAAACCGTTCAAGTTCTACAGGCAACATACCTTCTAAACCCCATGCCATCAACAATCCAGCACTTGAACTGGAGATAGACTTACACATACACGAACTTGTGGATAAATACACTCATTTGAACAATTACGAAATCATGCAAATACAATTGAAACATTTTCAAAACGCGCTAGATAAAGCCATAATTGAGCGATACAGAAAATTGATTGTGATACATGGTGTGGGCAAATTGAAGTTGAAACAAGAAGTGCTCAACCTGCTTGCTACCTATCCTAATGTGAAAGCTTATGATGCCTCGTATGCTAAATATGGATTTGGCGCCACTGAGGTGCTTATAAAGCAATAACTACTGCCGTTTCAGTACATACTACGATTTCATTGAAATTACTTCTTTGAGCAAAGCAATATCGTTTTTTAGTTTTTCATTTTCTTTTTCCAATTCAGCCACTCTTCCTTCAAGTTCATTAGTTTTGAAAGGAGGAAGTTCGGCAGGCAAACTATCGGCAATGTCGCGAAAGAAATTGTATTTCAAAATCTGACAAATATCGTAGAGCGTGCCTAGAGGTATAGTCGGCTTTTTGAAAAAATTGCAAATGGTTGAGGGTTTCATTCCTTGTTTTCTTGCCCATACCGCTTGATAAATTTTGTTTTGGGTAACAAAAGTTCTCAACATTTGCCCTACGTGTGGAGGTTTCAACCCAACAAATGCGGTTCTCTTTTTTGATAATCGTGCCATTGGTAATTTTATTAATGAGTTATGTTTTTCTGACCACAAATTTACTAATAAAAGTAATATAATTACCTTTATTAAGTATTTATTTTACTTTATTTGGTTAATTAATTTACTTTACATAAATAATTGAATTAGTTATATAAAGTAATAAAATTTACTAATTAAATAATTTATATTACTTATTTAAATAAATATATTTTCCTTATATAAGTAATTTAATTTATTAATAAAGGTAATAAAAATACTTTTTTAAGGTATTTATTTTACTTTATTTAAGTAATTATATTGCCCATATAAATGAATTTCCGCTTCTATAATCTCTTACGAAGTATAATTGCGAAAATTGAATGGTATCCAATGCTGAAGTCGACACAAGCTTTATTTAGTTACCTTTGCGCAGCAAGCCGTTCTATCGCTGCCCTTCGGAGTATGGAAGGGGAGAGGAAAGTCCGGGCAACGCAGAGCATCCCACTTCCTAACAGGAAGGCTGATGTAGCAATACAGCAGACAGCAAGTGCCACAGAAAATTACAGCCTTAAGGTCGGCTTATGTCGGACTAGGTGATGGTGAAAATGTGAGGTAAGAGCTCACGGAAGTAATTGGTGACAGTTATTTCGGGTAAACCTTGGGAGTTGAAAGACCAAATAAACCGAAGCATAAGAGCTGCTCGCTCAATTTCGGAGGGTAGGTTGCTTGAGCTTGTTGGCGACAA
>JBAXQU010000029.1:0-31495 GCA_037131555.1 Bacteroidota bacterium | reverse complement strand
ACGTAGCGATTTCTCGTCACACGTAGCGATTTCTCGTCACACGTAGCGATTTCTCGTCACACGTAGCGATTTCTCATCACACGTAGCGATTTCTCATCACACGTAGCGATTTCTCGTCACACGTAGCGATTTCTCGTCACACGTAGCGATTTCTCATCACACGTAGTCATTTATTATCGCATGTCTAGCTTTTCACTTTTCCTCCATCCCCATTTTCCCTCCTTTTTCTCCTATATATATGTATACCCTTAGTGTTTCTTTGTGCCTTAGTGGCAAACTTCTCGCCCTAATTACCCCAATCACCTATTCGCTATTGCCTATTCACTATTTACTAAAAAAAACTACCTTTGCAGAGCAATGCTCGAAAATATAAAACTCACTGATGTATTATTTCTGGATGTAGAAACAGCCCCAGTGGTGCATAAGTATTCGCAACTCGATACTACCATGCGAAACATGTGGGATTCGAAATTCCGATTTCAGAAAGAAGAATCGCCAGAAGAAGGATACAAAAAAGCAGGCATCTATGCCGAGTTTGCCAAGATTATCTGCATCTCAGTAGGCATCCTCACCGAAGATAAGTTTCGAGTGAAATCGTTTTATGGCGATGATGAGAAAAAAATCCTCACCGACTTTGCAGCCTTGCTCAACAAGCATTACAATACCAAGGACAAAATGCTTTGCGCACACAATGGCAAGGAGTTCGACTTCCCTTTTATAGCCAGACGAATGCTCATCAACGGTGTGAAACTCCCCAAACTACTCAACATAGCAGGTAAAAAACCTTGGGAAATACATCACCTCGACACCATGGAACTATGGAAGTTTGGCGACTATAAAAGCTATACTTCGCTCAATCTATTGGCAGCCATCTTCAACATCACTACACCAAAAGACGATATCGATGGAAGCGATGTGGCACGCGTGTATTGGGAAGAAAAAAACATCGAACGCATTGTCACCTATTGTCAGAAAGATGTACTCACAGTAGCCCAACTTCTTTTGCGGTTTCTCAATCAACCATTGATTGATGATAAAAATATTAGCATTGCCTGATTCTCCCTTTCATTTCTTCCTATCTTTGCCGCCAAATTAGCTACATGCGGTCGTCAAATAAGGTTTATCTCTCATCAATTATAGTGTTTGCAATGGTTGCACTATTGCTCGGTTCGTGCAGTCAACCATCAGGTTTAGCCGCTTATGGCAAAGAGTTCGAACAAGTAATGCATTCCGAAACAGGAGTTTTCCGTGGGTTTAGCCTTGGCGATAAGTTCGACTCGGTAAAGTTGAGCGAAAAAGAAACACCTATGGAAACCGATAGTGGTTACCTCTATTACGAACGAAAGCTGGACACAGCAGGCACCTACAACATCACCTATAATTTCACCGACAATCAATTAGACGAAATACAATCCGATATTTACTTACACTCCGCTAGTCGTGCCGAAGAGGTGTTCGGAAAGTTTAAATCCTATTTTGACGAACACTATGGTCAAAGTCAGAACCAACAAGGCTTCACCGTGTGGACCGTAAAAAGCCAGAAATACGGCACCGTTCGAATAAGCCTTAGTGACGAGAGTTCGAACTTTACCGTGGATAAAGCTCCCGGAAAAATTTCGCTTTGGATTTACCCCGATAAAGAGTAAGAGCGGATGACAAAAGAAATTTTGTTGGAAATAAATAACCTAGTAACCGAATTTCGTAGTGATGATGACTTAGTTAAAGCGGTGAACGATGTTTCGTTTACCCTCAGTCAAGGGCAAACAGTGGGCATCGTTGGCGAGTCGGGTTCGGGCAAATCGGTAACCTCTTTATCCATCATGCGCCTCATCCCTAACCCTCCGGGAAAGATTACTGGTGGCCAAATCATCTATCATTCTGCCACAAAAGGCCCTATTGATATTTGCAAACTATCGGAAGCCGAAATGCGAAGCATACGTGGCAACGAGATAGCCATGATATTTCAAGAACCCATGACATCGCTCAACCCTGTATTTACATGTGGTAATCAAGTTATGGAAGCCATCTTGCTACATCAAAAGGTAGATAAAATACAAGCAAAGCAGCAAACCATTGACTTGTTTAAAAAAGTACAACTGCCTCGCCACGAAATCATTTTCGATAGTTATCCACATCAACTATCCGGAGGACAAAAACAACGGGTGATGATAGCCATGGCAATGAGTTGTAACCCTGATGTACTTATAGCCGATGAACCTACCACGGCATTGGATGTTACCGTGCAAGCTACCATCATAGAGTTGATGAAAGAGCTGCAGCGCGAAAACAATATGGGTATCATCTTCATCACTCACGACCTAGGCGTTATAGCCGACCTTGCCGATAAAGTGGTGGTGATGTACAAAGGAAAGATAGTGGAACAAGGTGATGTACAAAACATCTTTACCAATCCGAAACATCCTTATACCAAAGGATTGCTTGCTTGTCGGCCTCCATTGAACAAACGCTTAAAATGGTTGCCAACCGTGGCCGATTTTATGATAAAAAACGAAGCTGGCGATTTGGTTGAAAACGAAAAATCGGTGAATGACATCACCGAAAACTTAATCATTACCAAGGAGCAGCGCGAAGCCGATCATAAAACCTTATACGCTCAAGCTCCTCTTCTTCAAATCAAAAACTTGAGCACATCCTTTCCCGTCAATAAAGGTCTGTTCAGAAAACCCTCTTCCTTTGTTCATGCTGTCGACAATGTGAGTTTCGATGTGTATCCAGGCGAAACACTTGGTTTGGTGGGCGAATCGGGATGTGGAAAAACAACACTTGGTCGCACCATTCTACGTCTCATTGAGCCTTCATCGGGTCAAATTATATACAATGGTCGCGACATTACTCATATTGGTAAAAAGGAAATGCGAGCCTTGCGAAAAGACCTTCAAATCATTTTTCAAGACCCCTTTTCAGCTCTCAATCCTCATATCACCATTGGCAATGCCATTTTGGAACCCATGCAAGTTCACCGCATATTGGCTGACAACAAAGCACGTAAAAAACGTGTTATTGAATTACTCGAACGCGTGAACATGAGTGAGTCGCAATTCAATCGATATCCTCATGAGTTTTCGGGTGGTCAGCGTCAGCGTATCTGCATAGCACGTGCATTGGCCTTGCAACCCAAGTTCATCATTTGTGATGAGTCGGTTTCGGCTTTAGATGTCTCAGTACAAGCACAAGTATTAAATTTGTTGAACGAATTGAAACGCGAATTCAATTTTACCTATATCTTTATCTCCCACGATTTGTCGGTGGTAAAGTTTATGAGCGATAAAATGATAGTGATGAACAAAGGAAAGATAGAAGAAATGGGCGAAGCCGATAGCATTTATGCGCATCCTCAGTCCGATTACACCCGCAGGCTCATCGATGCCATACCAAAAGGAATAACAACAACTAATAATAATAACTAACAATAAAAAACGAATAGAAAATGCGTACCATTTTATTTTTTTCATCAGTAGCCATTTTTGTATCGAGCTGCTCATCACCCGAAACAAAACCAACCGTTTCGCCAATAACAATGGCGTATAACAATACCGAACCAGACGATTGGAACAACGCCTATGCTACCAAACCGACCGATAATGCACATTCGGGAAAGACAGTTGCTTATGTCGATTCAGCAGTGGAGTTTAGTTTAGGATATTCGAAAGCGATGGCCAACATCAGCAAAACACCCATCGATTCGGTTGTTTTTTCGTATTGGGTATTTATGAAAGACAATAAAGCAAAAGCAAAAACCGTTTTAAGTATCGACAAAGCTGACAAATCGAAAAATCTCTTTTGGGCAGGTTATTTAATTGATGAGAAAGTGAAAGAATACAACAAGTGGATGCAAGTTTCCGAATCGTTTAAACTTCCAGCTAATATGGACCCTACTAGTGTTCTTAAACTTTATGTATGGAACAATTCGAAAGAAGAAATATTGCTCGATGATTTTAAGGTAGAATTTTATTAATCTTTGTCAAGTAATAGTGTATAGGTTCAACAAGTAAAAATGGAGAAAAGTAATTTACTAAAACGAATACTTTTCTTAGCCATTATCAGTCTTTCTGGTTTTGCTGCATCGTATTATTTTTTGAAAATAAATCCAGATGCCCCCGTTGCTAATAAAAGCGATGATGCAAAACAGGGGCTTACTGTTATTCCTTTACTCACCGAACAGTTCGATTTCGAAAACGAGGCAAGTGCCACCTCCGAGAAAGCTGCATCGGGTACCAAAAGTGTTAAGCTCAGTCCTCAAACCGAATATGGCTATAACATTAAAAAGGCAATAACAGATATACCAGCCGGTACCACTGAAATAAAAGTAGAGCTAATATGTTGGTCTTCGAAACCCATTACAAGTGTTTATGTGCTCTCTATTGATGATGCCGAAGGAAAAAATGTAGTGTGGGATAGTAAACCTATTGCATACAATTCTACCGAAACGTGGACCAAGCAGCAGCTTTTGTTCACCCTCAAGCCCGAGTTTATGAAAGCAGGGAATACACTGAAGCTCTATCCTTGGAATAGGGCAAAAGAGGAATTCTACATCGACAATGTTTCGATTCAGTATTTAGGTTTGGGGGTTGCTAATCCTACATCATCCAACTTTCAATCGACTACCAATTTCTTTTTTGATTTCGAGAAAACCGATGGATTGACAGGAACGGAATCGATAAAGGAAACCACGGCTCACTCGGGCAAAAAGGCTTGCGACCTTACAGGAGGTAAAGAATACGGACCTTTAATCATCAAAACAGTGAGCCAAGTATCCTCAACTCCACTTACCAAAATAAGTGCAAGCGTTTGGATTTATCCACTTACCGATAAACCCAATGCTGTTCTAACTGCAGCCATTACCAATGCTAAAGGCGAGAATTTGTTTTGGGATGGAAAAAGTACCGAGAACAAACCTTACAAGAAAAACCAATGGACAAAAATTAATGCAGGATTTAATATCCCTCTAGGTAAAGTCTCTTTCGAAGATAAAATACAAATTAATGTTTGGAACAAAGGACGAACCGATATCATTATTGATGATATGGAAATAGTTTATGGCGAATCAGCATCCAAAAGAGGAGAGCCTTCTTTAATCGATTTCAGCAGTATTTACGATAAGAAATTTATCCCACAGAAAAACAAACCTCCATTCAAAACCATCTTTTTTCAAAAACAAGAGTTAATCAAAATTGACAACAACATGTTCACACCCAATGACCAATTTATTGTTGGCGATTTTGTAAAAGACAAAAATAATTTAGATGAACTTATTTGTATCAAAGATGGCAAAGCTACCATGTATGCCTTTACACCCGAAACTCATGAATTGAAAGTAATATTGAAGCAACATCTATCAGCCGATAGTATTTTAAAAACAATAAAAAAGCCCGACACCTATAATGACAATAGTGTTTTCAAGCCAAGTGATAACAACTTTGTTGGAGATTATTTCGGAGATGGTAAAACAGAGATTTTAAAACTAAATACCGATTGGCGGTTCGACATGAAGTTAATTGATAAAACCAAAACGGAATACAGCATCATTGCAAATGCCGATTTCAAAGGATATTCTAATGATTACAATCCAAAGTACTATGAGTTCACCAGGATTATTTCAGGTAGATTCATTCGTAATTCACAATCATCATTATTAGTAATTAGCTGCAATTGTGCCGATGCGAAATTTGATGGATTACATTGCAATGAACTCGAAAACCTGAATACTTTGCCCAATAGCATTGGATTATACAGTATAGAAAACAAATAAATGAACAATAAGAAACCTATTATTTATTTAGTACAAACGGTTGTATGCCTTGCCGCATTGTTTTTTGCCTCATCCTGTAATACAAATAGCGATAAAGATAACCATCCGTTAACCTGCGAGGCATTTACTATCCAGAATTTCAATCCAATGAGTAATTGGCAACCCGACAGCACCAAACAAAAAACAATAGCTTTTGATTACATTGATGCCATAAATGGATTTGAGCTTCCAACCATTCGTCAAACAAAAGAAGGTAGCTTTTTATTTAACTTCGAAATAAAGAATAATACGACATCCAATCAGAAGATTTATTATAAAATATATTACCAAAACCAAAGCTATAAGTTTCCTGAGGTGGACACAACCACCAATAAGGAACATGCATACGCTGAAGAGAATTTTTATGGAAGTTGGGAAAACACCTCCACTTTATTTAAACCAATTGACCTTCGAGCGGATAACCATTTTCACAAAATACAAGATGCATTTCGAATTGTGGGAAACCCACGAAACGAAGAACGATACATCAGTGCTGGGAAAAACAACCGTTGGCAAAGGAATCCTAGAGTTGGAGACTATGATTTCTTATTAGTGGTGGTTACAGAAAACGATTTGAAAAACATCCCAAATTACATTCAAGATATTCATCAAAAAAACAAAGAGCACTTTACTAATCCTTATTACTACTATCTGTTTGGTGATGGAAAAAAATTGAAAAGTTCCATCATAACAAAATCGCCCTACAAGTTAAAAGTGAAAGCTGAACCCAACCTTGGGGGCGGAATTTATATCAATAACAATTCGTTTGGAGGCAAGGACTTCGATAAGTCTTTTTTCTGCCCAACCTGCGGACAAGACAGCTCGATTTATAAAACCGCACCAATACAACAATTCATTAATTATGTGGATGCATCAACCAAGATGGATAATATCCCTGTGGTAACTGATGTTCTTAAAGATAATTATTCAAAAATGGATTATAATTGGAACAAATCGTTTTACACGAAAGATGAGTTAATACCTACCATCATTCAAACCGCTAAGCATCCTTGCCAAACGGTTTATTCGGACCCGATTGAAAAGAAGATTATTATTAAAAACCCAAAGACAACTTATGGCGAGTGGAAAAAAGAGAGCGTGGGGATTATTACTCGCCACGGATTAACCTATGGCAAGTATAGGGTTAAAATAAAAATGACAGAATTGTTGAATAAGAATAATGTATGGAATGGATTAACCAATGCCATTTGGTTGATTACGCAAGGTGGAGGAGAGTGGAACTTTAGAAGAAATTGCAACAAGGATGGTTATATGGCCACCTATTGGGGAGGCGCCAACGATAAACGAGTACCTGCTATAGATTATTCTGAAATCGATTTCGAAATCCTAAAAACTCCTCCGTATTGTCCAGACAACGCCTTTCCTCCAGTATACAAGAATACGGTAGATGACAATAAAAATGTGAATAGTTGGAATACAACTTTGCCAGACGAAATTTTGAACTCAGATGACAAGGTGACCGTAGCCTGCACCAACTGGGATATGGCATGTCGCGAGCCTAAAAATTTTGGAATAGGATGCAATCAGGTGGAGCATAATGGACATACCTTTTACTCGCACCGTTGGGACGAAAAGTACAGAGCGCTTACTGAAAAGAAAGAGGAAAACGATGATGAACTATTCGCAGGTAAATTTTATTATTTCGAGATCGATTGGCAACCTACAGCCATAGTTTGGAGAATAGGTCCCTCTCCTGATAAAATGCGTGAAGTAGGTTATATGAATGATAAAATCACTTCAATAGCGAATAATCAAATGCTATTGATTGTTACACAAGAATATCACAATACCAAATGGTGGCCAGGAACTCCATATACTCAAGAAAACATACCTTTCCCAGCCAATGATATTCTAGGAGAAATTTATGATTTGACCATAGAATAACAGATCAATCTGCTGATTCTTTGCTTACAATTAACCTCAGTATTTTCCTGATTGACCTACTTTGTTTTGCAGTAAGTATATTACCAACTATCTTTGTTGAAGAAATCACAACGTTAGTAGATTCTCGTAAGATTTCAAAATAAAGGAGGCCCACAGGAGTATGGGCTTTCTTTATTTTTATACCTTCACTATTATTGAGCCATCTCAATTTCCAGTCATTAATGCTAATTAGATGAAGCCATTAATCTACAAAACGTGCCATTTTGTCTATTTAATTATATCGTAGAAATACAAGATTTTATTTTTGTATCGGAATAGGCGGAAGGTGAAAGTGCCGTTTATTCTTTTTCATACAGTTGGTAGGGCTTCCCGCAGAGATGCGGGGAGCTTTTTTAAAAACATATTTCATAAAAAATTAAGCTTTTGAATCCATAAAATCCATATATTTGTTATTCTAAAAGATTGTTGTACCCAACCAAATCAATTTAAAACCAATCTTTAATTAATAACAATGAGTTCGGAAATCATTGGAGAGTCAGACTTAATTAAAATGTGCATCAAAGGTGACAGACGTTACCAGAATGCACTTTATAATAAGTATGCACCCAAGATGATGATGGTTTGTTTTCGATATTCACGAAACAAACAAGATGCCGAGGATACATTGTTAGAAGGCTTTGTGAAGGTTTTTGATAATTTAAAACAGTTTAAGGGAGAAGGTTCTTTTGAAGGATGGATACGAAAGATAATGGTAAATACTGCCATTGCAAAGTTTAAGAAATCGAATCCTTTCGAAGTAATCATCAACTTCGAAAAAATTCATTACTCAATAGCATCCGATGAGAATGTATATGATCAGATAGGTGCTAAAGTATTGGTAAATATGATTCAACAATTGCCTCCTTCGTATCAAATGGTGTTCAACCTTTATTCGTTTGAAGGAATGAAACACCGAGAGATAGCTGAACAATTGGGCATTTCGGAAGGAACATCGAAATCGAACCTATCAGATGCTAGGACGTTGTTGAAAAAAATGATTGATAAAACAAATAAATACGATTTAGCTGCAAACATTAAGTGAGCGAATTGAACCAAGAAATAGATAACCTTTTCAGAGAATTAGTTGATCCTGCTGAGATGCAACCATCATCAATGGTCTGGAATTCTATTGAAAATAATCTAGAAAAACAGCAACACCTTAAACTAAAAATGAGGTATAAAAAGCTTTTGGTTTTTTCGGTTGCCTCAAGTACTATTGTTGTAACCTTACTATCTGTCTTGTACTTTAATCATTTCAAAACGAGTGAAACCTCGACCTTAAAGAAGGTTGAAAATACTGCTTTGACAACAACTCACGAAAATGCTAAAGTAACGTCACCCATCCCTGTTAATAAACTAGAAGCACCAGCTGCAAATTCCAATTCGAATACGCCTGCAATAGCAGCGATGGCTGGGAAAAAGGAAGAGCCGAACGTAGTAGCAGAGGTACAAGTTTCAGCTCCTATAATTAACATGGTTGAGACGCAAGTTCCAACTGCAAAAGAAGAAGAACGTATTGTTGCTGATTTGAAGTTGGACAGCAAACAACCGTTAGAGCAAACAACACTTCCCGAGATAGTCAAACCAATGGAAGAAACTCCTGAGCCTGCTGTGTTGAATACCAAGCAAGAAGAAACACCGGCAGAAAATACACCTATAGAAATAGTAGAAAAATCGGTTGAAGAAACGTTACCATCAGTAATTAATACACCTGAAGTTCCTGAGGTAAAACAACCAGAAGTGATAACAGCAGAGGTGTTGAACAGTTCTGTGAAATTGGAGGAAAGCAAACAAGAAAAAGTGGAGCTAATGAAGGTTGATTCGGCTCAGACAGAACTTAAACCAGAAATTTCTCCGCTAGGGACATTGAAAGTTGACACTGCGGCACCTGCATCGACTTTATTACCGATACAAGATTATAAATTCTTCGTAGGTCTTGTTTATTCCCCAGAAAAAGTGTTTACGCTCATTGATATGAATTCTAAAAGTTCAGCTTTAAACGAAAATCAAAATTATACTTATTCAACTGGAATTCGATTTGGATATAAGTTGGCTAACAGATGGACTGTTTTTACAAATATTGTTTACTCCTCCACTTCTAGTTCGTTTAATTATAATAAGTCAACTGTTATTGATCAGGAAGAAGAAGAACATCATGTTCCAGCAGTATATCCAAGTCAGGAGAATTTATCAACTTCCTATGGAGAAATCAATTTTCCCACCAATTATCCTCCTAATACTTATCAAGGAGAACATGGTGAATATCATCATAAAGACACCCTTATTCTTAATATTACCGCTACACAAAAACTTAAATATTTGAGCGTACCTTTAGCATGTCAGTTTCAATTTGGAAAAAATCGTTTGAGTGGTATGGTTTCAATCGGTTTCTCTACCAATTTACTTTTATCTCATCAAGCAGATATTAAATATAACAATACTGGCGTGATACATTCCTCATCAATCGATGGTTTAAGAAACTATAATTTTAATGGGATGATAGCTATTGGTGTTCAATATCGTATTTTCAATCGTTTCTCTGTTTTTGCTCAGCCGACATTATCACAAGCCATTACTTCTATCAATAAGAATACTACCTATAAAACCTATCCTTCATCCATATCGGGCTCGGTAGGTTTGAACTTTCACTTTTAAGGTATTTCCCTCGACTATCCTCTAAATTCATAATCCTTTTACAAAAGGAGGTTAAACAACTTTCTATTGATTATTCCAAGTCAAAAAAAAAGTTTGATTTATTTTTAATTCCACCCAACCATATCTTTATTTATTCGCTCTATTGAAAATAGACACCTGAGAATGTAAGCAGGTTTCTTTATTAATAATTTAAAATTTATACCAATGATAAGAGCTATTGCAATTGATTCGGATGAAAACTCCTTAGTGGTTTTAAAAAATTTATGTTCCACTTCGGAAGGCATCAATTTGGAAAAAACCTTCACTTCGTATGAGAAAGCGTTGAAACACATTCGGAAGTTTCCTGTGGATCTCGTTTTTGTGGATATTGCAATGTGTATTCAATCAGGAAGAAAAATAACACAAAATCAAGAACAACAAAAGGCGATTATCTTTACCTCGTCCGACTTGACTTTGGCTACCGAAGCGTTTGATATGAATGCTATTGATTATCTCATGAAACCATTCTCAGTAAACCGATTCGAAATGGCGGTGAGCAAGGCTCAGAAGTATACCAACTTTCTCCAAAACAAAGTTAGTCAGGTTCAAGAAGAGAAGCTATGTGTACGTGCCGATTATAGTTTGAAAATATTGAAGCCTTCAGAAATTCTATTTCTCGAAAGTTTGGGCGATTATGTTACGATCTTCCTTGAAAACCAGAAAAAGGTAATCACTAAAACGACCATGACAGAGATACATACCAAGCTGAATCAAAAGGAATTCATTAGAGTAAACCGTTCGTACATCATTCCATTTAGCCGTATCGAACATTTTGGTAAAAGAATCATATCCATTGCGGGTAAGGAAATAGCAATAGGAGATACGTATAGAAAACAAATATCGAATCTGTTATTGGCAAAAGCCAATTATTAATTCAGCATCATCTTCGAGTATTGCGTGAACTAGTAGCACTTAATTAAAATAAAACGTCCCGTTCTAAATCAGAACGGGACGTTTTTGTTTTAGGTCAATTAAGAATTTCTATTTCTGAATCTGTATCTTTCTGGTGATGTTTTTTCCACCATTGTTAATGTTCACGAAGTAAAGTCCAGGTTCTTTGTTCGACAAATCAACTTGAATAATATCGTTAGAGATAGCCCTTACTTGCTCGGTAAATACTTTTGCTCCTAATAGATTATACACAGTAATGGTCATATTGTCATCGTCCATTTTTCCCAAACCTATGTTGATAATACCTTTGGATGGAACAGGATAAACCGAAATATTACCTTCGGAAGCTACAGGCGAATTGATACCAACGGTAAGTGCCGATGGGTTCCATTTATAAATACCATCATCGGTAGCGCTTGCATTGAAACTTCCAGCCCAACCGGTGTTGAAATCCCAGAACGCAACCGCAGTAAATGCAACCGAACCACTATCCACGTTCATGAAATTTACTCCATCGTTTGTGCTGTAAGTAGAACCATTGCTTGGATACGAGGCAACATCAACCCAAGTAGAGGTGGTGCCGGGTACAAAAGTTATTTTCGGTGTTTTCACCACATATCCAGCTGGAGTGAACGATTGCCATGTTAATCCTCCATCAGTAGTTTTCTTAAATCCTACTGGTGTAGTATCGGTTACTGCAATACCAACATTGGCATCTTTGAAATGGAGATTGTATACATTAGTAAACCCTGTGCTCGAAACTGTCCAATTCAATCCTTTATTGGTTGATTTGTAACATCTCCCTTTATTGGTAATAAACCAAATGGTGTTTCCTACGGCAGAGTAATAGTTCTCGATACCTGCTTCGCCTGTTTGGCTATTTGGAACGGACGAATTTGAAACTTGAGTCCAAGTGGTACCTCCATTATTTGTGGTGTAGATAAAGAAGTCGGTGCCAGTGGTAGCAGTTGGGTCGCCAACGGCTACACCGTTGTTTCTATCAAAGAAATGAACAAAATCGGCCCACGAATTGGTAAATGTTGCACCCGATTGAATGTTCCAAGTGGTTCCTCCATCATTCGTTTTTACAATGGCTCCTCCTGTCCCACTTGTAGGGAACATACATGCATAAGCAGTATCGTAGCTGAAAGCAAATATATTAGATACACCATAGTTTGCAGAATTGGTAAAACTAATAGAACCTGGTGTCCAGTTGGTTCCTCCGTTGTTGGTTCTTGTGAATTCTCTGATGTATCCTGTTGGGTTGGTACCATCATACGCTTTAGCCCAAACGGTGTTTGCATCTACTATATCAATTTGGTCTATTCCTCTTGAAGCCGTAGCAAAAGCCGAATTTTGTTTAATCCAAACGGTTGGTGCTCCACCTACTTTAATATAACGCTCTTTTGTTTTAATATCCGAACCATTTGCATTGGTTACTTTTAATGATACTACGTGGTATCCGTTAGTTGCAAAGGTTACACCTGTAGGGTTTTGTAGGGTAGAGGTAGCAGGTGTTCCGCCTTCGAATGTCCAAAGCCATTGTGTAGGACCGTTTAATGATAAATCGTTGAAATTGACAGGTGCGCCTGCAGCAGGAATAACGGCCGAAGCATTAAAGTTTGCTATTGGCGATACGCCCGAAAAAGGAGTGATACGAATGATGGCTTGACGGTCGGAATTGAATACATTACCTGATGGATTCAACATTGTCAAGTCATAATAAGCATTTAACGAACCGCTCCAACCCCAGTTCATGTAAAACAAACTTGATGCATTGTATCCATCACATACCCATTGATGTCCCGAACCTGCTGTCCCATTATTATCGCCTGTGAGGCATAGTGGACGACCTGCATCTAATTCTGCTTTTATCAAAGCCATCCAAAGTGCATCAGAAGTAAACGATGCTCTGTTTTTTACTTCGGCACTTGGCTGGTAATTGAAATAATTTACAAATGCTGGAGGCACGTTGTAGGAAATAGCTCCCGAACCTGCTGGTTGGTAATCCATATCTACCGATACTCCGCAATGTTTCATCAAGGTTGCAACAGCAAGTTTCTGTGCAGCAGTTGAAGAGGCAGAATAAATGTTTGGCATGTTTGTCCAATCATAAGTTGTTGCTCCAAAATTGGCTGTTTGAACTCCATAACTCAAGGAAGTATAAGAGTGAGAACCAGTACCTGTAACAGGCCAATTCCATTTTTTCATGATTTGAGCCATTGAAGTTGCTACACAACCTGTAGGTGTACCAGTTGGGCACATATTATTATAAGGAGATGTTTGATCCCATTTAGTAGAAGTTAAAGGAGAAACTGAATTGGTGCTTTTTTCAAACGCTTCTTTTCTTATTTTTTCCCATTCTGTTTTGGTTTCAGTATTTGGTAATTGTGAGGCAACAATGTTTGCTATTTCTTTTTTGTACGAATCGAAAAAAGCTTGAGCCTGCTCAGGAACATGATTAGGGTCGAAGTTTTGTTCGTCAGAAAAACCGAGTATTGGCAATGCTGCATCGTCAGCGGATACCATCACAAAACCTCCTGCTGCGAAATTAAAAATATAATACGCATTGGTGTTTCCGTTTTTTTCGGTCAATTGGTTGGCAATGCTGTAATCAGTAATACCACTATTGGCATAGTGTTTATAATAATTAATAGCAATGGTTTTGGCAGTAGTAATGTCTACCGGCTTTGCATACATGGCTATGTTCAGCAGAACAATAGTAAACGTAAATAGTAATTTTTTAAGCATAGTATTAAATTGTTAGAGAATTAATAGAAGGACAAAACTGCTAACTTATTTTAAATAAACCAAATTATTAAGGTAAACATTCATTATTCGAAGGTAATTCGTAATGGCAAGTTGGGAAGTTTAAAGTTTAAAGTTCAAAGTTCAAAGTTCGAAGTTCAAAGTTCAGAGTTCAAAGTTGCCACTCGCGAAGCTTCGGGATAGGATTTTCCGTTTCTTATTCACCGCAGAGAACGCGAGTTAAAAACCGCAGAGTCTCGCAAATCCTAAATCTTAAATCACTAAATCCTAAATTCTAATACGTTCGTAAGAACAGTTATCATAATACTTTGTACTTAATACTTTGTACATTTAATAAACTTAATTTGTTTTGAAAAATTATTCCGAAGACTGTCTTTTATAATCAAAACTGAATTTTCTATAATTATACATAAAGTCGCCAGCTTTATGCATAAAGTTGTGAACTTTATATATAATGGAGTGAAAATAATGCATAATATTTGGAAATTTATATATAATATTCAGAATATTAAGTATCGTGGAGTGAATTTTATGCATAATATTCTAAACTTTATATATAATATTCGCTCCACTATGCATAAAGTTCGGAACTTTATGTATTATTTTCACATTTTTATGCATAATGGCGGTTTTTGGAGAAATTAAAATCAGATTTCGAGCGATTATTATTCATTATCAATCATTTAATACAAGAGCGTCAAAATTTAGTTTTTGCTCATTTTTAAAGAAAAATGAATTTACACCCAAAAATTGTGCATTGTAAATTGTAAATTGTGCATTGTAAATTGATAAAGCTCCTTGCAGAAATGTGAGGGGCTTTTTTTAATGTAGGGTTTTCAGAATTAGGATTTAGGATTTGAATAAGTAGTCCCGAAGTTTCGGGATAGAATTTGCGAGCCTCGCCTGTCCCGACCCTTCGGGAGCGGTTTTTAACTCTGCGTTATCTGCGATAAATTACCAACAGAAAATTAACATAAAATTGCCAACCGGAAATTACCTATTGGCAAAAAGTAACATATAACCATCATTCGCACACCAAAAAGCGAAAAGAACGAAACCAAGCGGAAGCTTAAAAAAGGAAAGGGTAACGAAAGATTAGTTTCCGTTTATTAGAATAATGGCAATTAATCCCGCATTCCTACATCTATTCCTATTGAAAGCATAAAATGTGCATTAAAGGAAATCAAAATGATTATATTTGCCAAAACATTTCACAATAATAGAAAACAAAAAATGAAAACTACTACAAAAAACATTAAAACTATCAATTCTAATTTTTATAATGTCAGATTAACAGTAGTTTGTTTCGCGCTTTTTTTTACTCATATTCTTTGTGCAAATACCTTTTACGTAGCTACCACCGGAAGCAACAGCAACACAGGTTCATCAGCAAATCCTTGGTTGACCATCCAATATGCCGCTAATCACATCGCATCTGGCGACACAGTAATAGTTAATAGTGGAACGTATAATGAAAGAGTAACCATCAACACAGCTGGTAGTGCTAATCATCCCATCGTTTTTTTGGCACAGCCAAGCCGAACGGTATATATGAATGGGTTTTTGGTAGCAGCAAGTTATAATCATATCGAAGGCTTTGATATTACGTCCACCACTTCGGGTTATCAAGGAGGCGGAATTTGGGTGGCTGCAAACTACATTACCATGATTGATAATTTTCTGCACAACATACTAGGTGCAGCTATTGGTGGCACATGGGGCGCATTGTCCATCCAACCAAGGCATATTTATATTGCACACAATTATTTTTTGTTGAATGACGAAGGTATAGATGCGCAAGGGTTCAACTGGCTGATAGAATACAACGAAATAGAACGCCCTTTGTTTGCTGGATTAGCAGGAGATTATACCCGTTTCTTTGGCGACAGCATTACTTTCCGACACAACTATTTTCATGGAGCACGTGTTGCCGAGATTGGTGGAGCACATACTGACGGCTTTCAGTTTTTTGATAATGCAGGCGACTTTGCAACCAATATAGTAATCGAAGATAATTATGTCGAAAGTTTTGATCAGGGAGTTATTCTCGAAAGTACAGATACTGCAGGCTCTACTTCAAACATTATAATCAGAAACAATGTTTTTGTTGGTGGAGAAATTGGCGGAGCCTGGGGAGTATGTGTAAAAGATAACATCAGGCATGGATTATACATTGTCAATAATATTTTTAAAAACTTCGAGTATCACGGAGTTGGTCTCGAAGTGAATAGTTCGGGCGTAGTTCAAAATAATATTTTTCTCAATGCAGGTTCTAACTATTGGGCAGATGCCACATCTACCGTGGTGGGTGGCTATAATCTCATTAGTCACACCTCCTATCCCAATTATTCAGTTCCAACGGATTTATTAAATACCAATCCAATGTTAGTCGATACTGCTAATTTTATTGGTGCCGATAGTCTTCCATTTACATCTGACGATGGTTATCACCTTCAATCATCCAGTCCTGCAATTAATGCTGGCACTTCAACTTTCATTTACGGAGTTACTAACGACATCTTTGGAACAATGCGTCCACAAGGATCATCATACGATATAGGGCCGGTAGAATTCTCCATTTTGAATCAGGTAAATAATGTTCAATCAACAAATGAGATAAGCATTGCTCCTAATCCTTTTTCCAACTCCACCACCATCACACTTCCAACAACCAACAACCAACAACTAATAACAATCATCATCACTGATGTATTAGGAAAAAAAATAAGAGCAATTAACTTTACAGGAAAGCAATATATCATCGACAAAGGAGATATGGAGCAAGGAATTTATTTTATAACAATAAATAGCGAACAAGGAATAACCAATAGGAAAGTGGTAATACAATAAAATAAAAACCCCTCCCGAGGTGGGAGGGAGGAATCAATTTCTTATCCAATATATAATTCGAGAAAAAAGAAAAATTCTCTTTTCAAAGTTTCGAACCAATTACTCAATAATAATTTTTTGAGTTGTTACGGTTTTCGAATCGCGGCATTTAATCAAATAAATTCCTTTGGCTTTGTTTTGTAAGTTTAGAGTAGTGCTCAAGTTAGTCGGCTTGGTTGCATACACTGTTTTTCCTGTTGCATCTATCACTTCCAATTCATTAGGTACTGACGAAAAGGTGATGGTAACCATTCCATTCGATGGATTAGGATAAATACCTATTGAATTATCTTTCGAATCAAAATTCTGAACACCTACTCCGCTAGGGTTATATTCTACCAGACTTCCGAAAGGTTTTGAACCTTGACTTCCATTAAAATCGTGAATTACAGAATAGGTGCTGGTGTTTAAATTGTATTTAAAAATAACTCCTAAATTATTGGCACCTCCAAGGCTTGTCATTCCATATAAATTTCCATCACTTGCCTGAAAAAGGTTGCCCTTTGGCTGGTTTCCATTCAATCCTGTAAAATTAGCAAGCACCGTAATTAAGTTGCCGGTAATGTCGTATCTGAACAATACGCCTTCAAAACTTGAGCCTCCTCCTGAGGTCATTCCATATAATTTTCCATCTGAAGCTTGCATGAGTGAACCTTGTGGAAAGCCACCATTGGCAGTATTGAAATGAACTTTATCAGTAAATGTATTGGTTGCAGGATCGAAACTAAATATCGAACCGGGAGTTGCATTTATTGAACCCACATACATATCTAGTCCATAAAGCAAACCATTGCTGGCTTGTATTAAATCGCCAAAAGGATTGTATCCACTGCTAACAGCAAAGCTATGGAGGTTGGTAATAACTTTTGTAATAGTATCAAAACTGATGAGTGTGCCATATTGATTAGCTCCTCCTGCTTGTGCCATTCCGTATATTTTTCCATTAGAAGCTTGCATTAAACTTCCTCTTGGGCTTTGTCCGTTTCCGGTGCCATTAAATGTAGCAAGCTTTGCATAAGCATGGCTCACGGGATTGTATTTATAGATAACTCCTGCACCAATGCTATCATCATAAAAAGTCATTCCATAGAAATTACCATTATCGGCTCGTAGCAATTTCCCCTTAGGGTCGTTGCCTGCATTGCCAGTAAAGTTGTGAAGATTGGTAAGCACATTGGCAGCATCGAGTGAGAAGATGGTGCCTTTGTTGTTGGCTCCTCCCGATTCGGCAACACCATATAATTTATTATCGGTGGCTACCATAAGTGTACCTGTTGGATAGTATCCGGTGGCTGTAGTAAACGATTGCATGGTCTGAAAACCAGTACCGTCACCTCTTATTTTAAAGATGGTACCAATGGTGTCAGTTCCTCCAGCTGATGTAAGGCCCCACAAAAGTGGGTTTTGAGCGTTTACTGTGAAGTGTGAAATGCCAGTAAACAAGGCAAAAAGAATGGAAAGGCGAATGGTTTTTTTCATGTTGATTGATTTAAAGATTGTAACTATAGGATGCTTTAAATACATGAATGGTTGCACCAACCAAAACTTCCAGACGATTAGCCTTACTTTATCAGCTTACGCAATACCGACATTTGTCCGATATGAAATGCTTCGTGGGCTGCCATGTAAGTGATAAACCCATGCAAAGTTTTGTTGGGAATTGATGTTTGAAAAGGCGGAGGTGAAATTAATTTTTCGTCTGTAAGGTTTCCCAAACAAGCCATTAGGCGGGCATTTACATCGTTCCATTTTTGTATCAATTCTTCTACCGAAATAGGATTATCAGCTAAAGCTCCTGTAGAGCCTTTGCCAAATTGTTTGCTGAATTCGACATCTTGTCCTTCTCCGGTAATTTGATGGATGATAACCAAGCGGGTGTTTAGTGTATGTCCTGCCACCCATTTAACTGAGTTGAGCCCTTCGCCCATTTGTTTGTTGCTGTCGTTGTCGGCAAGGTTAGCAAGCTCTTTCAAGTACCAAGCCGATTGTAATTCGAATTGTGAAATAGTGATAGATATGTTCATGGTTGTTTAGTTTGGTTTTTATTGACTGCAAAGGTATTTTTATTTTCGCACATTGTTACCACCATCTGTTTATTAACAATGCATTCCATGTTTTTTAGCCTTTTTTGTTTTACTAAAATCAATGGCAAAACACTGCTAAAGGATGAATAATTTTGTAGAAAAATATAACAACAACAAAATGGAAGAAGTAAAAGAAATACACATGCAAGTAACCTATACTACTAGCACCAGACGTGGGCTCAACGATTTTAAAAACCTACACGAGTTGAAAATTTGGCTCGATAAGCAACCGGTATTAGCAGCAGCATTGGGTTATACCAAAGGGAAGAAACAAGAGTAGTTTCATCCACTCTTTTTAGTTTGCTTTTTTTTAATGGATAGAGGTGTTGGCAAGTGAGCCAACACGTAAGAAATTAATGAATGGTTATTAATCTATTATAAGCACCTACCAGAATGCGAGCATTCTTTTTTCGGTCGAAGACAAAATAGATAGAAGCCATTTCGCAAGCTAGGGCTGTGAGCATAAGGTACTCACCATTCTTCTGACCTTGAACCTGTGCTGTACTTTGTGTTGGGGCTCCACCTCTTCGTCCACGCTTAGGTTGGTTTTTAACAAAAAGATAGAGTCCCGAAACTCCGCATAAAACGGAAGCATCGGTGGTAATGTTCTGAATAAAACGGTCGCGCTCAACGGTTTTTATCATAAGGTTTATTTTATCATTGTTGTAGTTTTTAGTAACGGCAAGCATATCGCGTTCGGTTAGTTTGCGTTCCTTATAATAGTAGTATTTTCCGCTAGGCAGTATGGTTAAATCTTGTGGAACAAACGTAGGTTTTACAATAGTTGGAGTAAAATTCTCGTACGATTCTTTTGTGCCGTTGGCATACATCAAAAAACTAATTTCTTGTAAAGGAATAACAAAAACAGGGCCTTCGAGGTAATCGAGTCGTTTGTATTTTACTTCTGTGGTATTAATTTCGGTCAATTTTACGATCATGCGTTCACCGTTTCGTTTCAGTATGGTGTCTTGTGCATGCAAGGCAAGCGAACCGAATGAAAGTAAAAAGAGGATAACGAAATATTTCATGTTATAGAATTTGAACAAGTAAGACGCTAATTACGGCTAAAAGTTTAAGCGAAGTTAATATTCTTATTTGGTATGGTGGTATTTGTTTTTATTGTTTGCTTTTTATGTTCTAAATGGAGAGGTGAAATACCATCTAATTTTAGGCAAGAGTTGAAAATTCGAACCTGCGGGACATAAAATTCGATGGTTTTGCTGTAGTTTATAGTTTTTCTTGTTTTTTGATTAATTATTAATTCTTTCTTATTTTATTGGTTTTTAATTAATTTAATAGATTCAAGAGTTTCTCATTCTTGTAATGTTTTTCGAAAAATCGCCCAAAACCATTTTCCAAACCCAAAAAAGTTTTTTCAAGACTGAAAAATATTTTTTTGAAATCAAAAATTGGTATTTCGAATGATGAATCACTCTATCCGAATCGAAAAATCTTTTTTGAGTTTAGAATTTCACTCCAATTGAACTGAAAAAAGTTTTTTCAAGGTCCAAAAACATTTCACAGCATCAAAAATTCTTTTTTCCGCTTTATCATTCACTCCAATGAAACCGAAAAAAGTTTTTTTGGTTAAAATGCTCAATTGAGGCTTTTGAATTTTTTTTTGGAAGAAATCCATCTCACTTTTATTAGTTGTTCATTTCTTAAGCCAACCTAAAAACAAGTATTTATTCGTCCTCTATTCGATGATAAGGATACCACCTAATAAAGCTAGGATAAAGAAAATGGAAATCAGACCGTTTCAAATGGAATTCTCTGCAATTTGGGTGGGATTTTCTAAGGATTGAATGGAATTCTGAATTGCTATGCTATAAAATTACGATGGAATTCTCTACGATTTGACTGGGATTCTCTATAATTTGGCTGAGATTCTCTACGATATGGAGGAGATTTTAAAATACTATTCTGCTAATTTGGATGGAATTCTTTACGATATGAATGGGATTCTCCACGATTTGGATGGGATTCTTCAGACTCAGCATAAATTATTCAAAAACGTAAATTCAATAAATTTACTCGCTACTTCTTTTTATCATCAAGTATACCCTATTTTGCAAATAAACCATATTGAACATTTTGTAAATGGTAATTTTTAAACTAAATTTGAACGCTTAAATTTTATTAATTTAATACAATAAGCCTTGAATAGAACTATCTACTTATCGCGCCTGCCACAATCCAACAATCTTTTGTTTAAGAGAATTGTGAAGATAATTAATAGAGCTGGTATGCAAGTATTAAATCATGATGAGGATTATTCGCCTGAAAAAACCACAAAACTTATCGAATCGGCAGATATTATTTTATCTGTTATTACCTCCGAAATACTTGATGCGGCAAATAAAAATTTATATGTCGAAATAAAATCGTTGAATAATAATGATATTATTTCCAAAAAGTCAGTAATTGTTTGGTGTTCGAAGGATATTTTGGAGGTGTTGAAAAAGAAAGGTGAGTATAAAATTATTGAAGGAATAAAAAAGCTTGTTGCCAATCAGCATTTTATTTCTTATTCATCTCTAATAAAACTAGTGGATGATTTAAGGCGAATAAAACTTAAGGTGGAAGAAAAAGGAAATATAAAAAAATATGATATTACCTTTATAAGTAACGAAAACGACAAACTGAAGTCGGAAGAAACACAGTTATTGATAAGTGATATATTAAAGATAAATCCATTATATATCGACTTCTCTAAACAGGAAAACTATGCTACGGTATGTTCGGACAGCATAATAAATTCAAGCCTTTGTGTTGTTTTTTGCGAAAACTCAACCGAATGGGCAATTAACTTTTCACTTCAAATATGGAAATTAATCGGTGGTGCATCATCGCAAGTTCCAATACTTGTAATTTTTAATAAAGAAACTATTTCTCCAAAAGAAGTTAAACTAGAAGTGCCCAATATTTACAAACTATTTACCGAGGATACATTGGCAGGACTAGAGATTAAAATGTTTTATGAAAAACTAAAAGGGATTTAATTGATGGAAGCGTTCCTTTGCCCATATCCCGGATTACGCCCCTTTGAAGAAAAGGAATCTATCTTTTTTAAAGGACGAGATACACATGTTGATGAAATAATACAACAGATCGAACAGAAACGATTTGTAATGATTACAGGTGCTTCGGGTGATGGCAAATCTTCAATAATATACGCAGGTGTTATCCCCAATGTAAAAGCAGGTTTTATAAAAGCAAATTATAATGCTTGGCGTTTCTCTATTATTAAGCCTGAAGACAAACCATTGTATAATCTTTCCGCCTCGCTGGCCGAAGTATTAAATTTATCAACCGACAAAGTATATGAAGATTTATCTTATGGATTTTCTTCCATCATCGAACTTTATAAAAGAAGTGATTATTATATCGACAACCAAAGTAAGGATTGGCAAGACTTGTCGCTTGATGATAAAAAAGCGCGAAGAGCAAAAGCTTCCAATTTATTTATTCTTGTCGACCAGTTTGAAGAATTTTTTACCAACACCGAAAACTTTTATAATGGTGAACCAACAGCCGAAGCAGAGATTGCTATTAATTTATTGACAGAAACAGTAAGAGTGGCAAATGAACAGAAACTTCCTATATATATAGTGTTTACCATGCGTTCCGACTTTATCGGAAATAGTTCTGCTTTCCGAGGATTACCTGAATTAGTGGGCTTTAGTCATTTTTTTATTCCACGATTGAAGAGAGAAGAAATAGAAAAAATAGTTTTGGAGCCAGCCTTATTAAATGGCGACACTATCTCCGAACAACTTGTAAATTATCTTACTTCCGCTGCTGCTGATGGTGCCGACCAATTGCCTATTATTCAACACGCATTAAATAGAATCTGGAATATTGCAAGAGAAAATAATGAAGAGATGGATTTAATTCATCTTGCAATGGCAGGAGGATTAGACCCCTTAGAACTACCTGATAAAGACAGAAAACGATTTAATATCTTCTTTGATAAACTTCCTTCAAACAAAAAACAACATTACTCCCATCCATCTTTACAAAATGTTATTAATGCTCATGCTGATGAATTACTTGAAGACACGGTAACCGAATTTAAATCAACTACCAATGGAACTGTTGATGAAAAAACAATTCGGTTTGCATTAAAAAGAGGTTTTCAGACTCTTACTAAAATTGATGAAGGTCGTTCTGTTAGGCATCGCACAAGTGTAAAGGATTTAATTGG
Source organism: Bacteroidota bacterium (assembly GCA_037131555.1). Classification (GTDB taxonomy): domain Bacteria; phylum Bacteroidota; class Bacteroidia; order 2-12-FULL-35-15; family 2-12-FULL-35-15; genus 2-12-FULL-35-15. Next base: position 8,208 of record JBAXQU010000029.1, on the reverse strand, counting down.
CAACATTAATATTGCTTCTATCGGGTTAAGGGAAGTTAATAATCTGCTTGATAAATTTCGCGAAGAGGGTAATACGCTTATCAATCCTTTTGTAAGTCAGACAGAAAAATTAAAAGAAGATTCGGTAATAGATATAACACATGAAGCTTTAATTCGTAATTGGAAAAAGTTAAGTGAATGGGTGGAAGAAGACGATCAAAATTTGAATAATTATACCGATTTTAATAAGCAATTAATTCGCTGGGAAGAAAATAATAAATCAAGTCGTTTTCTTTTGTCGTTAGGTCCATTAGAGCAATTTGAAAACTGGTACAAACACTCCTTAATCAATGAATATTGGATTGTTAAATATGATGAAAGTACAGATAATTCGATGCAAAAATTTGATAAGGCAAGAGCAAAAATTGTAAGCATTACAAATTATTTAAAAGAAAGCAGAAAACAAATAAGCAATATTGAGAGGGTAAAAAAAAGAAGAAATGGAATTTTATTAGCGGCATCATTAGTAGTTACAATAGTTCTATCAGGTCTAACGATATGGGCATTCAACCAGAAGAATTTTGCAGCTACAGAACAACAAGTCGCGGAACAAAAGAGAATAGAGGCTGAGGGAGCTAAATCGCAAGCAATGCAATCGAAAGATGAAGCTGAAAAAGCAAAAAGTAAAGCAATAGAAAATGAATTGGATGCATTGAAATCAAAAAAGGAATCTGATAGATATGCCAAAGATGTAATGACCCAGAAAAACATTGCAGAAAGCGAAAAAAGCAATGCCAACAAACAAATGATAATTGCTAATCAAGAAAAAGATAATGCGGAAAAGCAAAAGCAAAGAGCAGAAAATTCGAAAGAACTCGCAGAAAAAGCAACAATTGAAGCCAAAAAAACCAAAGAACTTTCTCAAGCACAAAACATGGCATTAAAATCACATTCCTTTAAATCAAATAAAAATTTAATGGGTTTGCTTGCTTATAATGCATATTACTTAAATAAGAAAAAAGGTGGCAGTCTTAATGACCCTGTTATTTATGATGCGTTAAGAAATGCGTATGCAAATTTAGATAGCAACAAACATTCTTTATTAAGCATAAATCAGCAAGAAATAAGAGCATTAGCCGTATCGAATGAAGCATTCTTAGCTGCGGATAAATATGGTAATGTAAACCTGTGGAACTTTAACAACAATTCTTTTAAAACTTTATTCAAAACTAATTATGCTAATCCAATTAATTCAATTTATTTTGATGAAAAAGGAGAATATCTTTTATCAGGGCACGACAATAAAACCCTCTGTCTATGGGCGCTAAAGAAAGCAGCGAAAGATAAAAACAACAAGGATTCTTATCCTCATAAAGAACTTATTGGTCATACAGGACTAATCCGCACAGTTGCATTTAGCCCTGATGAAAAACACCTCGCAACAGCCGGAAAGGATAGTTTGATTATTATTTGGAATATTGAATTGGATAAACCAATAAAAGTAAAAACAATAAAAACAGAATCATCTGTAAAGGCTCTTGTTTATTATGAAAATGATTCTTTAATCTCAGCACAAGAGAATGGAAGAATAGATTTATGGGATATAAATAAAGCGGATAATGAATATCTTTTTAAGTATGAAGAAGCGATGCCGTTATGTTTGGCACTGAACAAAAAGGATAAAATAATTTTGGTTGGATATTCCGATGGCAGTATAAGTTCTTTTAATTTGAAGGCAAAACTTAGAGATAGAATGGGACTCCCATTGCACTCTTCTGCAGTCGAATTTATTGTTTTCAATAAAGATTATTCCTTGGTAGCTTCAGCATCATCAAATAAAACAATTCAATTATATAATTATGATTCTCATTTTGGATTGGTAAACTATGCGAAAGAATCGGATCCTAATTACACTAGTTTTTTTATAAATGGCTCAGAAAAAAAATACAAAGGGATTGATAGTACGGCAAACTCTTCAAATAAAAGCAAAGGGAAAATTTCTATTGAGTTAAATTCTTATAGTGATGTGAGAAGCATAATTTTCACAGGCGATAATAAATTAATTGCGAGTTGTGCTGATAAAAGTATTAGAATTTGGGAAACATCATCTGATATACTTGCTGAAAAACTTATTCCCTTGCTTAAATACAATAATCTTTCGGAGGATGTATGGTCTGATATTGTTGGTGATGGAATTCCTTATATTAGGGCTTTTTCTGATATTATTAATGATGATGAAAAATAGTTTATCGGAATGAAACCGTTTATAATATGCATTATTTTTATTTTGTGTTTTGGATTTATTTCAAAGGCTCAGCATACTGTAAATATAGATGATGGGGGAATAAAGATTAGCGATGAAGCAGAAGCGAAAGATTACAAATTGGCTAATCAATATTTTAATGATGGAGAATACGTAAAATGTATTTCATTATTGGAAAAATACTCAAAGGAAAAAGGCTCTTTTAATAAGGTTGAATATTCCAAAATATGCGAATTGCTTGCCAAATCTTATATAGAAGCGGATGAAATAGACAAGGCTGATGAACAAATTCAAAGGCTCTATCAAACAAATATACTTTACGAAGTAATAAATAAAGAAAATACCCCAGAAGATTTTTACAGAGAATTAAAGAAGTTTACGGTTCATCCTTTAATTACAATCGGTGTAAGAGATGTACTTGTGTTTCCAAAATTGAAATCCACAAAAACGTATTCTGTTCTTGATAATGTGGATTATAGTGCATCTTATGATCATGTTAAATATTTTAATAACTACCATGCTTTTGTTGAATACCAGCCAAAAGACAGGCAAGCATTCCGATTAGAATTTAGTTATTGGTCTCTTGATTACAGCCGAACATTATCAAAACCAAATTGGAACTTGAATTATAATGAGAAATTATCTTTTGCCGAATTCCCTTTGTATGGAAGAGTTTATCTTGCAGATAAAAAATTTATATTGTTTATGGATTTAGGATTTGGTTATTCCCGTCTCTTTAAAGCGAATGCTTCTGTAAGTTTGAACAGCATTCAGGAAAATATTTATACAGGCGAACAAACCCAGAAGATCTTAAGTGAATTTGATATTGATATGCGACTTATGCGTAACTTAAATCTCCTAGAAGGAATTTATGGTGTTGGCTTTGGTGGCCGATTAGGCAATTGGCGTTTGAGTTTCGACCTTCGCCAGTATAAAGGTTTTACAAGCGTGTCAAACTCTAAGAAGCGTTTTGATAACCCAACTCTTACGAATGATTTTTATTACATAGATAATTCCTTTAGGTTAAACAGATTTGAAATGGGACTAGCTATTTCTTATACCATTAAAAACTCTATAAAGAAACAATAATGAAATATATTTCCACAGTTTCACAGATTTTAAAATAATTAAGACTAAATAAAATAAAAATGAATTATTCAGAGGTTAAATACCCTTTGCAAAATGAATGCTATCAAATAATAGGGATATGTATGGAGGTTCATAATATTTTAGGAAAAGGATTATTGGAAATAATATATAAAGATGCAATAGAATATGAATTAAAGGAAAAAGAAATTCCTTATGAACGAGAAAAGAAATTTGAAGTTGAATATAAAGGACTTATTTTGCCTCATCCTTTTTTTGCTGATTTTGTGGTGTATGATAATATTATTTTGGAAGTAAAAGCACAGAAAGCTATAGTTGCTGAGCACTATAGCTGGGTATTAAACTACTTATCAATATCTAAATGTCCGATTGGATTAATTGTGAACTTCGGAGAAAGTTCATTAAAAACAAAAAGAATAATTTTATAATAAATATATTGCCACAGATTCACAGATTTAAAATGATTAGATGCGGTGAAAATTAATTTTATAATTATATTATAACACCAACGAATTAATTTTAAATCTGTGAATCTGTGGCATAAAAAAATAAAACAAAAATGAAAAAACTTCTCTTCCTCTTATCATTAACCCTTTGCTTCTCCTGCAAAAAGGTAATACCACCAACGCCCGGTGCTATTACCGGGCCTACTAGTTTTTGCATGGGTAGTACTCAAAACTATACCATTGCTGCTGTTGATGGCTCTTCTTATTATTTATGGACTGTGCCCGATGATGCAACAATAGCGAGCGGACAAGGAACTACTGCTATAACTGTAAACTTTGGAAAACATAACGGACAAATAACAGTACGTTCTAATAATGGAAAAGAATACAGCGATAACCAAAGCTTGCAAGTAACACAGGGTTGCGCTTCTGGTCAATGGTGCAGACAGACTAATTTTGGAGGTGTAGGAAGAGAGGGAGCAGTTGGGTTCTCCATAGGAAACAAAGCATATATTGGTACTGGCAATGATGTTAATAATAATGTATTCAAAGATTTTTGGGAATTTGACCCTGCTACTAATGTTTGGACTCAAAAAGCCGATTTTGGTGGCTCCTCAAGAAAAGATGCTGTATGTTTCTCAATCGGGAACATGGGGTATATTGGCACAGGAATGAGTGATTTTAGTTTTAATAATGATTTTTGGCAATATAATCCTATTACTAACAGTTGGACTCAAAAAGCAAATTTTGGTGGAGTTTCAAGGGATGGTGCAGTAGGTTTCGCAATAGGAAATAAAGGTTATATTGGCACTGGATATTATAATGGCACTTATTTAAAAGATTTTTGGGAATACGACCCTTCCATGGATGGCTGGTCTCAAAAAACAAATTTTGGTGGAATTCAAAGGTCTGGTGCATTAGGTTTCTCAATAGGAAATATGGGATATATTGGAACAGGAATAGATAGTTCTTTTCAAGCCCATAATGATTTTTGGGAATATAATCCTGCAAATAATAATTGGGTTCAAAAAACTCCTTTTGGAGGAAGTGTGAGACAGAATGCCATTGGATTTTCTATTGGTTCGAAAGGATATATTGGCGGAGGGGCATACAATTATAATTATACTGATTTTTGGGAATATAATCAAGCTACTGATGATTGGATTCAAAAAAACGATATTCCAGGAACGGCTCGTTATCGTGCGGCTATTGGGTTTTCTATCGGCACTATGGGTTATACTGGGCTTGGTACAAATTCACAGAACGGCTTACCTTCAAACGTTTTCTACCAATACCAACAATAAGATATGAGGAATTTTATTAAAAATAATAACAACTGAAACAGATTTTTGAGTTCATTTATTTAGGAAAAGAAATCATAAAAATTTATTCTTATTGACGAAAACTTTTTACTCAATAAATAAAATTTAACCTGATAAACTTAGATATCTTTTTCTAATTTTACATTATCAATATTAATACAAAACATGGCATCCGAACAAGATAATACATTAGCCCGTCAGAAATTGCTTTTGGAGCTTAATGAAAAATTGCTGAAGCAAAAGAAAAGTATGGATGCTCAGTTGGAAGAACTCACTATAGAAAAAGAACATGTAGAAAGTGAAAAAAAGAAAATTGAAGAGAAAAACACCAAGCTTTGGGAACAAAGTGCTGCCATCCATAACGAAAAAGAACGTATAGACAAACTGAAACAAGAGGTGGAAACCCGCCACAGGGAGGTGATGGACAGCATTAGTTATGCCGAGCGAATACAAAATGCCATTCTTCCTCTTCAAAAAGAAATAAATGCAGCGTTGCCACAGTGTTTTGTTTATTTTCAACCAAAAGATATTGTAAGTGGAGATTTTTATTGGTTCAACAATAAAGATGAAAAGATATTTATTGCTGCTGTAGATTGCACCGGTCATGGTGTTCCTGGAGCATTTATGAGTATGGTGGGTCATATCGTTTTAGATGAAATAGTGATGCAAAAAGGATTTACCGACCCTGGCAATATTTTAAATGAGTTGGATAATAAAGTGCGATTGGTATTGCGACAAGATAATCAGGAAAACTCTACCAGAGATGGTATGGATATTTGCCTTTGTGTGATTAATAAACAAACAAAATCCTTAGAATATGCAGGGGCTAATCGTCCGCTTTGGATTATTGGTTCCGACAAACAACTCTCAGAAATAAAAGCCACCAAAACCGCCATTGGAGGACTGAGGGAAGAGCCTGTTACTTTTCAGACTCATACCATAAATTATAATGAAGGTGATAACTTTTATCTTTTTAGTGATGGATATGCCGACCAGTTTAGTTCGAACGATAAAAAATTAATGAGTAAAAGATTCAAAGAAACACTTTTATCTGTTCAGGAAAAAACGATGCAAGAACAAGGGATTTATATGAAGGAATTTCTTACCAACTGGAAAGGTAGCATGGAACAAACGGATGATGTATTGGTTATTGGCTTTAGGTTATAGTTTTTTTTAGTTTCGATGTTATAGATTGAAGTAGGTTTTATACCATTCAGTTTCGTGGTGGTCAAGTTTTGCATCATCAAGTTTATGTTGACTGTCAATTTTGGTATAAAGTATTTCTAACGAAGCAAAGTCGCGCTGGCTAATAACTTCAAAGCCATTTCTCTTTAATTGCGCAGCACATACTCCTGAACCAATTTGGTAAACTTTATGCTCTGCAAATCTGTTTCCGTTATAAATTACTTGACTACCGCAGGCCGCACTGATATCCATCAGAATCGCAATTTCGATGTTTTCCTTTTTAGCAATTTCAAGCATTTTTTCTGAGGCTTTAATTATTCCTGCTGTCCAGTCTTTTCCCGTTTCGGTTAATACTTTTGCTTTGCCATTCAATACATCTATTCCTGTCCCACTGTGGATGTCGCACATTTCTCTTGGTGTGCCAAATGAAAACTCTTCAGGGCAAAACGTTACGACTTTAACTGTGTTATAGGTCAGAAATTTTAATGCACTTGGATACTCGCCATTTGCACTACCGTCAAAACCGCAAGTTATTCCTGTCAAACAGGCACTCATTAGAATGCGCAATGGATGTTCCTTGGTTGGAATCCGTAAGTTGTTTAAAAAGTCTCTGTTTGTCATATCATAGTTCGCTGAAGGCAGAGTGCGATTTCTTCTAAATCATTTATAATTTCCGTCACCGCTCTAAAATCTCCTTCCTTTCCCTTCACAAATATATAATATATAGTAGTACCCTTTTTCCCTAAACACCGAAAATCTCCATATTGCCATTTCGGTTCTTTTTTCAATTTTCAATTTTTTCTTGCCGGTTTTTAGGTACTAAATATGGTGGTGAGGGAACCATCTAATTTTCGGCAAGAGTTGAAAAATAGAGTCTGCGAGACATAAAATTCGATGGTTTTGCTGTAGTTTATTGTTTTCCCAACGTTTTAGCTAAATATTATTGTTTTATTTAATCTGTTTATTTCTAATCAATTAATGCCAAATATCGCTTTCGTCTTTCTTGGTTTAGGAGCTCAAAATCTCCTAATACGATAATTTAATTAAATGATCACTCCATTCGTTTAAATGATCAGATCATTCATTTAAATGATCACTTCATTTAAATGGTGGTTTTAGCAGTTTTTTTAAAGAAAGGTAAAAAAAGATGCGATGGTTTTTCGGAATTACGTTTTCATTAGCCAACCTAAAAACAAGTTTTTTTTTGCCTTCTATTCGATGATAAAGATACCACCTAATAAAGCTTGGATATAGAAAATGGAAATCTGACCGTTTCAAATGGAATTCTCTGCAATTTGGGTGGGATTCTCTAAGGATTGAATGGAATACTGAATTGCTATGCTATAAAATTACGATGGAATTCTCTACAATTTTAATGGGATTCTCTACTGTTTGGCCGGGATTCTGAATTGCTATGCTATAAAATTACGATGGAATTCTCTGCAATTTGGATGGGATTCTCAACAATTTGGATGGAATTCTCTACGATATGGAGGAGATTTTAAAATACTATTCTGCTAATTTGGATGGAATTCTTTACGATATAAATGGAATTCTCTACGATTTGACTGGTATTCTGTATTGCTATGCTATAAATTTGGATGAAATCCCTAACCTTAGTTTTAGCATTTTTTAGTTGCGTTTGCAAAATTGCCTATTGCAAAATTGCGAAATTGAACAATTGCCTACTGCACAATTGCCTCCTTAATAATCCTTTCTCTTTCGTTGTAACACCATACAGCTGCACCTATAAATTCATCCAATGGCGAAACACCTTTTTGTTCGGCACTTTTAATCAATTGATTTTTCCATTCTTTATTTTTCGGAATATTATGCATCGTTTCGGTGATAAGAATGCGAAATTCTTTTTGTTTCAACTTTACATACTTGCTGTCGTGAGGAGCAT